>CALBWZ010000001.1 GCA_937893415.1 uncultured Comamonadaceae bacterium
ACATGCAAAACATGCATATATACATAATCAAAATAGTAGGTGGTGGCGATTCAGAGCGAAAAAAAACAGCACGCATGCTGTTTGTTGGTTGCGCAGCAGGAAGGCTACGCCATAAATACGGCGATAAAGGCCAACAAGAACATCAAAATAGCGCCAGCAACAGGCAGCACTACAGGCATCTTATGAACAATGCTTTCAACAATATCTTGCTCGACGTGTTGTGCACCGTGTTGCTTAGGATCATCAGACATAATCGGTTCCAAATGTGGCTGTGAGCATGAATAACACCCACTTAAGGGTATATTTTAACTTAATCTCTAACCACATAAAAACGCCCACGGAACCGCACCAGTATAAATTGGGAATGGTTGCTTGTGCAGCCAAGCGGAGCGCGGTGCTCATCAAACCAAATAAGTTGTGTAGATACAGGGGAAACAATGATTTAAAACAGATGGCGTTTAGGCATGGCGGTGTTGTTGCTAGCAGCAACAAGCTTGACCGGCTGTGGTTACAACGAGTTTCAAAGCGTGGACGAGCACATAAAATTATCCTAGAGTGAAGTGCTCAACCAGTACCAACGCCGCACACACGTGGTGCCTAACGTGGTATTTGCTGTCACAGCACAGGCCAGTTTAGAGCGCGAAACATACACGCAGGTCATTGAGGTTCGCTCACGCGCAACAGCCATACAGGTCACGGCTGAGTCGCTTAACGACACAAGCCTTGAACCCGTTTCAGCAAGCTCAAGGCGGCACGGGAGAGGCATTGGCACAAGCCAATGCGCATGTTGATGGCCGGTTGCGCAGCGAGCTCCCACATGACCAGCCGTTGCCGGCCAGCCCCAATGAGTTGCCTGACCACGTGGTGACTTGTTAAGGCCGCTGCAGACCTACCCACAGCGTTGGGCCACAACGCAACAAAAAGCCCGTTTTGATCGCAACCAAAGCGGGCTTAGTGCATGCGTAGCTTACTTTTTATTGCGGTAATCGGCCAACCATTGTTTGGCCAACTCGCCAGCGGCCTCTCGACCACCAAGGCCAAAAGCCACCGCCAAAGCACCCAGCACCAGCGCAAAAGCCAAGTTCACGATGTCGTCGGCGATGCCCATGGCGCGTAGCCCCATGGCCAGTACCAAGCCTAAAATGGCCATGCGCGCGATGCGTGCCAAGCCAGAACTCTTGCTGCCAGCGGCCTGGTCAATGGCGTTAAAAGCCAGGTTGGACAACCAAAAGCCGACCATCAAAATCACACTGCCCAGCAGCACGTTGCCACCAAACTGTATGAAGGTTGTAACCAACTCACCAAACTGCTCAAAGCCTAGCTGACGCGCAGCCTCAACGGAGGCAAAAAGCATGGCAAAAAAACACCAGCAAGCGACCCGCCATGGCTGAGATTGGCGTCCGCTTGAGCACCTGTCCCAAACCAATTTGTTCAGGCCAGCCGTCAATACCCAAAGCCGCCAGCAGGCTGGTGATCAAGCCACCAGCAAAACGTGCGATCACCCAAGTCACCAGCAGTATCAGCGCAGCTGCAACCAGTGACGGCACGGTGGCCACAACCATGTTGAGCATGTTGGTGGCGGGGCCAGATATAGACGCTATCCGCAGCGCATCGAGGGCTGCAATCAGCGACGGTATAAAGACCGCTAAAAATACAACAATGCCGGCTAAGTGCGACAGTTTGAGCGAGTTGCCCAAGCCCGCTTGGGATGCCCAGTCGTCGCTGCCCATGCTGGACAACAACTGCATGACCAGTTGTTGCAAGACTTTGGCAACCAGCCAGCCTACGCCACTCACGACAACTGCGGCCGCAATATTGGGCACAAATGACAAAGCTTGCGTGAGCATGGCGTTAACTGGGTCCAGCAAAGCGCGCATCTCTAGGGCTTGCAGCACAGCTGGTACAAACAACAAAATAACCAGCCAAAATAGCATCTGTCCCAAGCGCTCGCCTATGGGCGGCATGTTGGCTGATGCTGATAGTGTGTCGTCTAGCTTGCTGGCGCTCATGGCTTTATTTATCACACCACGAACAATGGATGCGACCAACCAGGCCACCACACACAAAGCCGCCGCACCGAGCAAGCGAGGTGTAAATTCCAGCAGCTGGTTGGCCATGCCAGACAGTGGGCCACTGTCCAAATTCAGCTCAACCGTATTGAGCGCAGCGCCCAGACCCAGCAATATAACCAGCCAAAACAAGGCCCCAGCAATCAAGCCGTGCCAGTTTATAGGCGTTCCCAGTGTGTCTTGCATGCGGTCATTGAGTTTGATCTTGCTAAGTGCGACATGCGTTGCTGCGCGAGCAATCACCGCTAACAACCAAGCAACCACAACAACGGTTAGTGCACCCAGCCATTGCATAAGGCTTTGCCCCAAGCTGTTTTGCAGCGTGTTCCAAAAAGATTGAATTTCCATAGGTCAGACTCCAAAGACATTTTTGTAAACAGCATTTTTGCTGCGCATAAAGCAGTTAAGTAATTCTTTTTAAGAAATACTAAGGGTTATATGGCTAAATTAATAGTTAAAAAATAGTAATTATTAGCCAAATGCGAGGTTGCGTATTGGGGCGCTGCAGCGTTGGTAATAAGCGACACCGCTGACAGAGTGGGGGTGCTACCTTGCACCGTTATGCAACACATCTTCGATATTTCTCCGCCTGTTACAGCCGATGCGGCGGTATTTCCAGGTGACACGCGCTACCAACAAACCCCACACTTCTCGCACGGCCCTGACTGTCCGGTTAGCGTGCACGCTATTCATATGTCACCTCACACGGGCGCCCATGCTGACGCGCCCATGCACTACAGCGCAGGGGGTGCGGGCGTTGGAGCGCTGGCGCTTGAGCCTTACATCGGTGTGTGCCGCGTGATCGACTGCATGGCCAGCGTGGGCTTGGTGCAGCCCGCTGATGTGGCGCATGCCTTGCGAAATTTGCCGCCCCGTGTGTTGCTGCAAACATCGGCGCAAGCCAGCCAGTCTTGGGGCGGCTTTACCGCAATTGCGCCGGAGACCCTGCACGCGCTGCAAGCGGCCAACCCTGAGCTGTGCCTGATTGGCATAGACACCCCAAGCCTTGACCCCGCTAACAGCCAACAACTGCCCAGCCACAAGACTGTGTTTGAGTTGGCGCTGCGCGTGCTGGAGAACCTGGTGCTAGACGACGTGGCCCCGGGTGATTACGAGCTCATTGCCTTGCCACTCAAGCTCATGGACTGCGATGCCTCGCCTGTGCGGGCCATTTTGCGGACCTTGGCTCAACAGCAAGCAGGTTGATTTTTTGTAAATCTGCAGAATTACAAATCTACACCCACACACGAACACAACGCCTCACACATAAAACCATGAATAAAAGCAGCCATCACACCACACGCGAGGCCTGCACAGCGCTAGACCAGCAAGACCCACTGCGCGGCATGCGCGACGCATTTGTGCTGACGGCGTCCACCATTTACCTAGACGGCAACTCGTTGGGCGCATTGCCCAAAGCAACTGCTGGCGCAGTGGCCAAGGTGGTGACCCAAGAGTGGGGGCAAGACCTCATTCAGAGCTGGAACACAGCGGGTTGGTTTATGTCGCCTCAGCATCAAGGCAACCGGCTGGCATCGTTAGTGGGCGCGGGACCGGGCGAGTTGGTCATTACTGACACAACCAGTGTGAACTTGTACAAAGTGCTGTGCGCCGCAGCAGAACTGGCGCGCAAGCAGAGCCCTAGCAAACGCGTGCTGCTGAGTGAGGTCAGCAACTTCCCCACCGACTTGTACATGGCCCAGTCTGTGTGCAAGCACTACGACTTGAGACTAGAACTGACCGATGCCAAAGGCCTGGCGTCAGCGCTCGACGGCGACGTGGCGGTACTCATGCTCACCCATGTGAATTACCGCACAGGTGCCATGTTTGACATGGCATCTGTGACACACGCGGCGCATGCTGTGGGCGCTTTAACTGTGTGGGACTTGGCGCACAGCGCCGGTGCTGTACCCGTTGATTTAAGCAGCGCCAACGCCGATTACGCTGTGGGCTGTGGCTACAAGTATTTAAATGGTGGTCCCGGTGCGCCAGCGTTTGTGTGGGCCAATCCGCGCGTGGTGAGCGCCACCAAGCAACCATTGAGCGGTTGGTGGGGGCACGCATTGCCGTTTGCATTCGATGCAAGCTACGTGCCGCAAATCGGCATAGCACAGTACTTATGCGGCACACAATCTATGCTGGCCATGGCGGCAATGGCCTGTGGCTTAGACGTGTTTGAACAAGCCAATGCCTCAGGCGGGATGACTGCCATTCGCGCCAAGTCCTTGGCACTCACAGATTTATTCATGGATTTATGCGAGGCACGATGCACAGAGTTTGGCTTGATCAACGTCACACCAACAGCGCATCACAAGCGCGGCTCACACGTGAGCTTGGCCACGCCGAATGGCGGATACGCCATGATGCAGGCCTTGATTGCGCGCGGCGTGGTAGGTGATTTCAGAGGCGGTGCCGCCACGGGTGAGGCCGACTTGTTGCGTTTCGGCTTTACGCCGTTGTACACACGCTTTGTCGATGTGTGGGACGCGGTAGAGCACATGGTGCGTATGCTGCAAGCGACTGAATGGCAGCGCAGCGAATTCAACCGCACCCAGGCGGTCACATGAAAAACCCCGCAGAGACCGTGGCAAGCGAAGGTGCAAAGCTAGACTACGCAAGCGACATGACCTACGGTGATTACTTGCACCTAGACGAGATCCTGGGCGCTCAGCAGCCCTTGTCGCCTGTGCATGACGAAATGCTATTCATCGTGCAGCACCAAACCAGCGAGCTGTGGATGAAACTGATGCTGCACGAGTTGGCAGGGGCTATGCAGGCTTTACAAGACGGGCACTTAAACGTGGCGTTCAAAATGTTGGCGCGGGTGAGTCGCATCATGGCGCAGCTGGTGAGTGCGTGGGATGTGTTGGCGACTATGACACCGCCTGAGTACACCGCATTGCGCCCCTATTTGGCCAATTCCAGCGGCTTCCAAAGCGCGCAATACCGTTGCATCGAGTTTGCGCTGGGTAATAAAAATGCAGTCATGCTCAAGCCCCACGCACACAAGCCAGAGCTGTTGGCCATGGTCCAGCGCGCCTTTGATGCCCCCTCTTTGTATGACATAGCGATTGGCTTGCTGGCCAAAGCAGACCTGCCCATTGATGCGCACAACTTGCCGCGTGACTGGCGACAAAGCCACACCAGTAGCCCCAATGTACAAGCGGCTTGGAAGGTGGTGTATCAAGATTCTTCACAGTACTGGGACTTGTACCAACTGGGCGAAAAACTCACAGATATTGAAGACACGTTTCGGTTGTGGCGTTTCCGGCACTTAACCACCGTTGAGCGCATTATTGGTATGCGCCGCGGCACGGGTGGCACCAGTGGCACAGGCTACTTGCGCGCCATGCTGGACGTGGTGTTATTCCCGGAAATTTGGCAGGTGCGCGCAGAGTTGTAAAGCCGTCTGCCTACGACATGGCAATGACGCGCAACACCTCGTCGCCATAAGCCTCTAATTTTTTACTGCCAATGCCGGGCACGCCAACCAACTCGTCGGCGTCGCTTGGACGCAACTGGGCCAAGGCCTTGAGCGTGTTGTTGTTAAAAATCACGTAGGCAGGCAAATCATGTGAGCGTGCCACCTCTGCACGCCATGCTTTCAGTGCTGTAAATACGGGCTGCGCATGAACGTCGAGGTCGGTGTTGTCGGTCTTGTTTTTGGTGCGCGATGCAGCGCCCTTGCTGGTACTGGTGCTGGCAACACGCTGCCACACTTGAGCCTGGTCGCGCAGCAAGGCCCGCGCAGGCTCACCCAGCTGCAGCGTTTTGTACATGCCCGCATCAACCACCACCGCACCGTTAGCTACCAACTGGCGCAGCAGTGCGCGCCACTGTACGTCGCTCATGTCGCCGCCTATGCCAAAGGTGCTGAGTTTGTTGTGTTGGTATTGCGTGACTCTGTCGGTTACTTTGCCGCGCAGCACATCAATTAAATGCCCAGAGCCAAAGGCCATGCCAGAGCTTTGCTGAAAGCGATAAATAGTGCTGAGCAGTTTGCGTGCGGCTTGCGTGGCGTCAAAAACTTGCGGCGGGTTTAAGCAGTTGTCGCAATTGCCACAAGCGGTGCTGGGCTCGCCAAAGTAGTCCAGCAAATGCATGCGACGACAGTCTGTGGCTTCAGCCAAAGCCAGCAGGGCATCTAGCTTGCCGCGTAGGGCTTGCTTGAACTCATCGCTTGCCACGCCTTCATCAATCATGCGGCGTTGGTTGATGACGTCGGCCAAGCCGTACGCCATCCACGCAACCGCAGCTTCGCCATCGCGTCCAGCTCGCCCTGTTTCTTGGTAGTAGCCTTCAATGTTTTTGGGCATGTCCATGTGCGCCACAAAGCGCACGTCTGGCTTGTCAATGCCCATGCCGAAGGCAATGGTAGCTACCACCACCACACCGTCCTCACGCAAAAAGCGGTCTTGGTTGCGTTGGCGGATGCCTGCATCCATACCGGCGTGGTAAGGCAGGGCGTTCACGCCAGCGCGCACCAACTGATCGGCCACTTCTTCTACTCTGCGGCGCGACTGGCAATACACCACGCCGGCATCGCCATCGAACTCGGCTTGAATAAACGCCAACAGCTGCGCCATGCCGTCACGCTTTTCCGTGATGCGGTAGCTGATGTTGGGCCTGTCAAAGCTGCTGACAAATTGGCGCGCATTCTCTAGCGCCAAATGGTGCACCATGTCGTGGCGCGTTAGCGAATCGGCAGTCGCGGTGAGTGCCAAACGAGGCACGCCTGGGAACTGCTCATGCAGCACCGACATGGCGCGGTACTCTGGTCTAAAGTCGTGACCCCACTGGCTGACGCAGTGCGCCTCGTCAATGGCAAACAAGCTGAGCTGGCCGCGCTCAAACAAGCTGGTGAGCAGCGCTAAAAAACGCGGCGTGGTGATGCGCTCAGGCGCGGCGTACAACAAGGTAATGTCGCCGCGCAGCATTCGTTGCTCCACCTCGCGCGCTGCAGCCATGTCGAGTGTGGAGTTTAAAAATGCCGCCGATACGCCCACTTCGTGCAAGGCACCAACTTGGTTGTGCATAAGCGCAATGAGTGGCGAGACCACAATGGCCACGCCGTGGCCGGCGCGCTGTCTCACAATGGCGGGCACTTGGTAGCACAGGCTTTTACCCCCTCCTGTGGGCATCAGTACCAGCGCGTCACCACCGCTCACCACGTGTTGGATGATCTCGGCTTGTGGCCCCCTAAAAGCATCGAAACCAAAAATCTCATGCAGCACGTCCTGCGACGTGCTGTGGCTGGTTAAGGCAATGTCGGCCGGTGTGCGCACAGTGTTACAGCTGCTCCCATGGCAGGCCGTCAAAACGCCAGCCATTCAGGCACGAGCGCTGGAAGGTGTCGTTGAGCGAGCCTTCAAAGCCGTTCAACACGTTTGTTACGTCTGTAAACCCAGCTGTTTCAAGCGCCTTGCCTGCGTCGAGGGTGCGTTGTCCACTGCGGCAAATCAGCACAACAGGACGTGCCTTGTCTTGGGCTTCGTCTGCCACCAACTGCACAAATTGCTCTGGGTGAGGTGTGAGGTCTGGGTACTCGTACCATGGAACGTTGACGGCGCCGGGCGGTCGGCCTACATACAGGGACTCAATCTCCATGCGGACATCGATCATCAAGGCCCGCGGGTTGTCTTGTAATAGCGCCCAAGCTTCTAATGGCTGCAAGTGTTTCATAAGCCTTCTATTGTCGGGCATAGATATGGACTTTGTCGCGCGAGGCAGCACCAACTTCTTACAATAGAGCCATGAACACCACTGTCACACCCGCGCCCACCGAACACGTCTACACGCGGGGTCAAGCCCTGCCTGCTATTTTGGCCCAGCGGATTGCGGTGCTTGACGGTGCCATGGGCACAATGATTCAGCGGTTTAAGCTGGGTGAATCGCAGTACCGCGGTGAGCGGTTTAAAGATTTTCATAAAGACATTAAAGGCAACAACGAGTTGCTGAGCCTGACCCGTCCAGACATCATTACCGACGTGCACGAGCGCTATTTGGCCGCTGGTGCCGATATGGTTGAAACCAACACCTTTGGCGCGACCCGTATTGCACAAGATGACTATGACATGGCCGATTTGGCCTATGAAATGAACGTCGAGTCTGCCAAGCTGGCACGCGCGGCTTGTGACAAGTTCTCTACCCCAGACAAGCCTAGGTTTGTATTGGGCGCGTTAGGCCCGACCCCCAAAACTGCCAGCATTAGCCCAGATGTGAACGACCCAAGCGCGCGCAACGTCACGTTTGAGCAGCTGCGCGCGTCTTACTACGAGCAGGTGCAAGGCTTGTTTGAGGGCGGCGCAGACGTGTTGTTGGTAGAAACCATTTTTGACACACTCAATGCCAAGGCCGCGCTGTTTGCCATTGAAGAGTTTTTTGACGACACGGGCGAGCGCCTGCCAGTCATCATCAGCGGTACGGTGACAGACGCGTCTGGACGCGTGCTCAGCGGCCAAACGGTGACGGCCTTTTGGGCCAGTGTTCGCCATGTCAAACCCCTGGCTGTGGGCCTGAACTGTGCCTTGGGTGCGGCGTTGATGCGCCCCTATATTCAAGAGCTGTCAAAAGTGGCCGCGGGCACTTACATCAGCTGCTACCCCAATGCGGGCCTGCCCAACCCCATGAGTGACACAGGTTTTGATGAGACCCCAGATGTCACCAGCCGTTTGATACACGAGTTTGCCGCACAAGGCTTGGTCAATATCGTGGGTGGCTGCTGCGGTACCACCCCCGAGCACATCGCCGCCATTGGCGATGCGGTCAGGCCTGAAAAAGCAAGGGCCGTGACGTGGGCGGCTTACCGCGAAGCTGCCTAAGCACAGCAGTCTGCTGGGCTATCTGGTGGTCACCATTGTTTTGCCAATGAGGGTTGAGAACAAGCAAACCGCTGCGATCAAGTGGCCACTGGCCAGACATGCCCCGCCCCCACTAACAGCCGCACATCGTTGCCTACGGCGCCGGGTATGCCGATGCCACTACCGGCTTGACTGTTGAGCGTGTCGCGGCTAACCGCCCCTTTGCCGACAGGCCAACATGCAAATTGGCCAATTACAAATTAAGCTTTTGCCCAAGGTATGCCCACGATGGTGGGTATGGCCAGCAGGCCAAACAGCCACCAACTCAAGGCCATGACCAAGCCACCACAGACAAACCACACCACGCCGCCGGGGCAGTTGCTACAACCAAGCGTTGGTCATGGTGTGTCGTGTAGACGAAAAAACGGCCCGATTGCCAATGGCAGTCGGGCCTTATACGCAGACTTAGTTAGTCAGACTGCGTCTTAAGCAAGCTTCATATGTTGAGTGCGTACGTAGTAAATGACAGCGCCTAATGCGGCACCAATGATCCATGCGTAGCCAGACAAGTCGCTCAACAGGGGCAACCAAACGGTGGCCACAGAAAAGACTGCACCAATGGCGAAGGCAATCACAGCATTGTCGTGCCAGCCGTTTTTGTAGTGGTACTTGCCACCGTCCATGTTGTACAGGTCTTTTTGGCTCAACACTTGTTTGCGAACCACGAAGTAGTCCACCATCAAAATACCGAACAGTGGCGCCAACGTGGCACCTAACGTGTTGACGAAGCCACCAATACCGATTTGGCTGATCACTGCTGTCCACAAGCCACCAATCACCAAGGCGAAGCCTGATGTGATCAGACTGGCTTTGCGAAAGCCAATGGTGTCGGGTGACAAGTTGGCAATGCCGTTCACTGAAGGGATGAAGTTGGCTACCAAGTTGATACCAACTGTGGCTGCAAAGAATGTGATGGCAGCAATGATGCTTAAGAACACGCTGTCGGTGCGTGCCACAATTTCAGTTGGGTTGATGATGGCTTCACCGTACACCACAGCTGCTCCAGCGGTTGTGAGCAGGGCCAAGGCGGAGAACAAAATCATGTTCAATGGCAAACCCATGAGGTTGCCTTTAACCATGGCTTGCTTGTCTTTAGCAAAGCGTGAGAAGTCACTGAAGTTGATCATCACGGCAGAAAAGTAAGCCACCATGGTGCCGAAGATGGCTACAAAGCCAGACATCTCAGTTTTCCAAGTGCCCTCAGGGTTGGCAAAGATGTTTTGCGCCGATGAAAACAACTGCCCATCTGACTTAGACCACAGCACAATGACGAAGGCGATCATCACGGCGTACACAAATGGGCCAGCCAAGTTTAAGAAACCTTCAACCCAGTTCATACCGCGCCAGAAAATCAGGATGTGGAAAACCCACACAAACAAGAAGGCGACCCAGTCAATACCACTTAGGCCTAAAAACAGCACCTCGCCAGCTTCGGCACCTGTGAGGGATTTGAGCAGCAGCGCCAAAGCGGTTGACGCAAAGTAGACTTGCGCGCCGTACCAAAACACGGCGACAACCGCGCGCAATACGGCTGGTAGTTTGGCGCCCGCAGTACCCATGCTGGCCCTCGCAAACACTGGGTATGCAATACCGTAGCGCTCGCCGGCTGCGCCGGATAAATTAACCATGTACATCACAAACAGGCTTGCGGCGATGAGGGCGGCAAAGGCCGTCCACCCGCTAACGCCGAATGAAACAAACAAAGAGGCGACCAAGGTGTAGCCAAACAATGATTGGATGTCGTTGGCCCACACATTAAATATAGAGAACCAGCCCCACGTTTTTTCTTTGCTTGTGACTAGGCTTAGGGAAGGTCTGCAGAACCCTCGCGCCAGCGGGAGTTGAGGTTTAAAAGTTC
>CALBWZ010000002.1 GCA_937893415.1 uncultured Comamonadaceae bacterium
AATAGTCTATTGCGAGCAACTCTGCTCGCACACTATTTTAAGCAACCGCTTTTACCGGAGACTACCCGCGTCATGTACCAGCACATCAAGGTTCCTAGCCAAGGCCAAAAAATCACCGTCAACGCCGACATGTCTTTGAACGTGCCAGACGAGCCCATTATTCCGTTCATCGAAGGCGACGGTACTGGCGCTGACATCACGCCCGTCATGTTGAAAGTGGTTGATGCTGCTGTGGCCAAGGCCTATGGCGGTAAGCGTCAAATTCACTGGATGGAGGTTTACGCTGGCGAAAAGTCCACCAACATTTACGGCCCAGACGTGTGGTTGCCTGAAGAAACACTGTCTGCCGTGCGGGACTATGTGGTGTCTATTAAAGGGCCATTGACCACGCCAGTAGGCGGTGGCATTCGGTCACTGAATGTGGCCTTGCGTCAAGAGTTGGATTTGTATGTGTGTTTGCGCCCAGTGCGCTATTTCAAGGGCGTACCAAGCCCTCTGAAAGAGCCACATAAGACAGACATGGTGATCTTTCGTGAAAATTCCGAAGACATTTACGCTGGTATTGAGTTCGAAGCTGAAAGCGACAAGGCCAAGAAGCTCATTAAATTTTTGCAAGAAGAGTTTGGGGTTACTAAGATCCGCTTCCCCAACACGTCTGGTATTGGCATCAAGCCTGTGTCGCGTGAAGGTACAGAGCGTTTGGTGCGCAAGGCGATCCAATACGCCATCGACAACAACAAGCCCAGTGTGACCATTGTTCACAAAGGCAATATCATGAAATTCACCGAAGGTGGTTTCCGTGATTGGGCCTATGCTTTGGCGCAAAAAGAGTTTGGTGCTGAGCTGATTGACGGTGGCCCCTGGTGCAAGTTCAAGAATCCCAACACTGGCAATGACATCATTGTTAAAGACAGCATTGCAGATGCGTTCCTTCAGCAAATTTTGTTGCGTCCTGCCGAGTACAGCGTAATTGCTACGCTGAACCTGAACGGTGACTATGTGTCTGATGCCTTGGCTGCGCAAGTTGGCGGTATAGGTATCGCACCTGGCGCTAACCTGTCTGACACCATCGCCATGTTTGAAGCCACCCACGGCACAGCGCCTAAATACGCTGGCAAAGATTATGTGAACCCCGGATCAGAAATCTTGTCTGCTGAAATGATGCTGCGACACATGGGATGGGTTGAAGCTGCTGACCTTATCATTGCTTCCATGGGGAAATCCATTGATTCCAAGCATGTCACATACGATTTTGCGCGTTTGATGGATGGTGCCACTCAAGTGTCTTGCTCTGGCTTCGGTGAAGTCATGATCAAGCACATGTAAGGTACAACGCACAACCCACAGTGCGTGAATAAAAAAAGCCCAACACCGATGTGTTGGGCTTTTTTTTTGGAGTGTTGCCCTAATATGATGCCTACAGGTATGTTAAAAGAAGTGGCTTTAGGCCGCATCAACTACAAGCATTTCACAGCATCGCTAAAATCTTACCAATGGCCAATCCAAAACAACCTTCACCCCGAAACTCCCCCCCCCAGACTGGTGGCGACGATGCGTTGGTCTTAGACCGAGTGGCGCAGCGGGTGCAGCCTCCCAGCTTGTTCCAAGTGGTGCTGCTCAACGACGACTTCACCCCCATGGAGTTTGTAGTCTTTGTCATTCAAGAGTATTTCAACAAAGACCGCGATACTGCTACACAAATCATGCTCAAAATCCACCTAGAAGGCAAGGCAGTATGTGGGGTTTTCCCTAGGGATATTGCCAACACCAAGGCCGAGCAAGTCTCGGCCCAAGCGCGTGACGCAGGTCATCCCCTGCAATGCGTGGTTGAGCCTGCACCTGAGTCTTAACAGCCTGTTTCAACTGAGCTGCAATTATTGTGAATAAGTCCTCGCTCAATGCGGTTGAATTAGCAATATTGCTCCCCATTTGTCACCTATCGGCATACTGTGTCTATTAATCCCGCGTACAGTGACATCTCTTACTAAACGCAGTTGTGAGGAATTCAAATGATCGCCCAAGAACTTGAAGTTAGCTTGCACATGGCCTTTGTAGAGGCCAGACAGCAACGCCATGAATTCATCACTGTTGAACACTTGTTGCTAGCATTGCTAGACAATCCCAGCGCCTCTGAGGTGCTGAAAGCGTGTTCAGCCAACGTTGACGACCTTCGTAAGTCGTTGACCCAATTCATCAAAGACAACACACCCCAAGTGGCTGGTTCCGACGATGTTGACACCCAGCCGACGCTGGGCTTTCAGCGCGTCATACAGCGCGCCATCATGCACGTGCAGAGCACTGGCAGCGGCAAGAAAGAAGTCACTGGTGCCAACGTGTTGGTGGCTATTTTTGGTGAAAAAGACTCGCATGCCGTGTATTACCTCCACCAGCAAGGCGTGACCCGCCTTGATGTGGTCAACTTCATCGCGCACGGTATCCGTAAAAACGACCCGCCTGAAGCAGGTAAGACAGAGGGTGAAGCCTCTGGTGAGGACGCGCCACAAGCGGCCAGCGCTGAGCGCAGCGAAAAGCAGTCACCTTTAGAGCAGTTCACTGTTAACCTGAATCAACTGGCCAAAGAAGGCAAGATTGACCCATTGATTGGCCGTGAGTTCGAAGTAGAGCGCACGATACAAATCTTGTGCCGCCGCAGGAAAAACAACCCACTGTTGGTGGGGGAAGCTGGTGTTGGTAAAACAGCAATTGCTGAAGGTTTGGCGTGGCGTATCACCGAAGGCGCTGTTCCAGAAGTGTTGGCCGAGGCCAATGTGTATTCACTTGACATGGGTGCCTTGTTAGCGGGTACCAAATACCGCGGTGATTTCGAGCAACGCTTGAAAGGTGTGCTTAAAGCCCTCAAAGACAAACCCAATGCGGTCCTGTTTATTGATGAAATTCACACTTTAATTGGTGCTGGCGCTGCCTCTGGTGGCACCATGGATGCCTCTAATCTACTCAAGCCTGCGCTGTCAAATGGCCAGTTAAAGTGCATTGGTGCAACGACGTTTACCGAATACCGCAGCATCTTTGAAAAAGACGCAGCGCTGTCACGTCGCTTCCAAAAAGTAGATGTGGTTGAGCCCAGCGTAGCTGAGACTGTGGACATTTTGAAGGGACTCAAGTCGCGCTTTGAAGAACACCACAACGTCAAGTACGCAGTGGCGGCGTTGCAAGCCGCTGCAGAGCTGAGCGCCAAGTACATCAATGACCGCCAGTTGCCCGATAAAGCCATCGATGTGATCGACGAGGCCGGTGCTGCGCAACGTATTTTGCCTGCTCACAAGCGTAAAAAAACCATCAGTAAAACAGAGATCGAGGACATTGTTGCCAAGATCGCGCGCATTCCGCCAGCCAACGTGTCCAATGACGACAAAAGCAAACTCAAAACACTTGAGCGTGATTTGAAAAGCGTGGTGTTTGGTCAAGACAAAGCGCTTGAGGCATTGGCTTCCAGCGTGAAAATGGCGCGGTCAGGCTTGGGTAAAAATGACAAGCCCATTGGTTCGTTCTTGTTCAGTGGCCCCACTGGTGTGGGTAAAACCGAAGCAGCCAAGCAACTCGCCTACATCATGGGCATTGATTTGGTGCGCTTTGACATGAGTGAGTACATGGAACGTCACGCCGTGAGCCGTCTCATCGGCGCCCCTCCAGGTTATGTTGGTTTCGATCAAGGCGGCTTGCTCACAGAGGCCGTCACCAAAAAGCCTCATTGCGTGTTGTTGCTTGACGAGATTGAAAAGGCCCACCCCGACGTTTTCAATGTGTTGTTGCAAGTCATGGACCACGGTACGCTAACGGACAACAACGGGCGCAAGGCCGACTTCCGCAACGTGATCGTTATCATGACCACCAATGCGGGCGGGGAGGTCATGAGCAAGTCCACCATGGGCTTTACCAACACGCGTGAGTCAGGTGATGAGATGGCCGATATCAAGCGCCTGTTCACACCAGAGTTCCGCAACCGTTTGGATGC
>CALBWZ010000003.1 GCA_937893415.1 uncultured Comamonadaceae bacterium
ACACCACTTCGGGATCAAGCATGAAGGCGCGGGCAATACCTACGCGTTGTTGTTGTCCGCCAGACAAGTCGCCCGCGCGGCGTTGCAAATGGGCGGGGCTCAAGCCCACACCGTTCAGCAATTGGCAGGCTTTGGCCCGGTGTTCAGGCCGGAACCAGCCCAGCAGCGCACGCACCGTGGGCACCACCGGCAACAGGCCCGCCAACACGTTACCGGCCACACTCATGCGGTTGGTCAGGTTGAAGTGCTGATGAATCATGGCCACGCGCTGGCGCAGGGCCCGTTCGCTGGACGCAGACAATTCCACGCCATCAATACTGACGCTACCCTGCGTGGGCTTCATCAAACCATTGACTGCGCGCAACAGCGTCGATTTGCCGGCGCCCGAGGGGCCCACAATGACGCAGAACTGGCCGTGCGGGATATGCAGCGACACATTGGTGACCGCCTGGGTGCCGTCAGGCCAAGTTTTAGAAAGAGCTTTGAATCGGATCATGACTGTTCTCCGGTTGAGAACCATGCGGGGCCGTAACCCCGCACAGTCAAGTTGTGAAAACGGGGCTTAGCGCGCGCTGGCTTTTTTCATGATGTCGGTCTTGACCTGATCGGTCACCTGATCAAACATCTTGCCGGCGTTGGCCATGTCCTGCTCGCTGACCTTGGCGGTGTAACCGTCAACCTTGCCACCGCCGTAGCCACGAATCTGGTCTTTGGTGACGCCGGGCAATTTGTCCACATTGTTGAAAGCATCGCGCAGCTTGGCCTTGATGGCATTGGACACCTTGGGGTGAACGGCAATCGGCGGATACGGAATGGGTACGCTCTTGACCACGACCTTGACCTTCGCCGGGTCGATGGCCTTGGCGTTGACTGCTTTCTCGAAGGAGTCAAATGAAGCACCGCCAGCATCGACCAAACCTTCAGCCAAAGCCTTGAGTACGTTGGCATGGCTACCGGCCATGTTGATGCTGCCCGCATCGCGTGCCGGGCTGACACCTGCGGCCAGCATCATGGCGACGGGCACGTTGAAGCTTGAGGTGGAGTTGACATCACCTAGCGCAATCTTCTTGCCCTTCAGGTCGCCAATGCTGCTGATACCGGCATCGTTACGGGCGAAGATTCCGGAGTAATACACAGACTCACCCTTACGCACGGCAAGCGCCAACAATTCTGCGCACCCACGGCCTTTGGCCTGCAAGTAGCTGGCTGGACCGTACCAGGCAATGTCGGCAGCGCCACTGCACATGGCCTCGACAACAGTGCCATAACTCTGGCCGACTTTGATGTCGAACACCAGACCGGTGGACTTGCCAATGGCCGAAAAAATCGGCTCAAAATCTTTTTTGGTTCCATCTTCGGTACCGCCATCAGCGGGCACCAGCACAACGCGTAACGGCTTGGCAGCACTGCCATCGTGTTGGGTTTGTGCGCTCACACCCAAGGATGCGAGTGTGATGGCGCTCAGGCCAAGCGCCAAAAGGGCGCGACGGGCAAATTGTGTCGTGTACATTAGAAAGGCTCCTGTAAGGTAGAAAAACGAGGTTGTCAGACGGCTAGGTCAAGGGTTAATTCGCAGTTGGATCCGGTCTGCGCGAAACCGGGTAATGGCGTATTCGACTGGGGTTCCATCCCGCTCGTCTACGTTCACACTCTTTACGCGCAGCACCGGTCGGTTCTGCGGCATACCCAGCAACTTCGCGTCATCTCCTTGCGGGAGCACCGCTGTCACTAGGCTTTCAGTTCGTTTTAACTTGCAGCCATAGTTGGCTGCAAGAAATTGGTGAAGTGACTCACCGCTATAGCGCGTATCCAGATCTGGAAATCTACTCACCGGAATAAAGTGCGAAATCACACACAGTTGCCGGTCAGTTGCGGTGCGTAAAGTTTCAATCCAAAACACTCGGTCACCTAAGTTGAGCGCCAGGCGTTGTGCGACACGCTCGGTTGCAGCCAGTGTCTGGAGACACAGAATGCGGTTCTCCGATTGCAACCCGAGGGCGGCAAGATTTTCTGTAAAACGTGTGCCAGTGCCAATCTGGTAGTCGATCTGGCTGTCCAACACAAACACGCCACGCCCGTGGCGACGCTCTAGCAGGCCAGCTTCGACCAATTCGTCAATCGCGCGGCGCAGCGTGTGGCGGTTGACGCCAAATCGAACGGCAAGCAAACCTTCGGCCGGTAGGCAATCGCCAGGTCCATAGCCAGTGGCTACTTCCTGTTCAAGCTGACGGGCAATCTGGATATAAAGCGATTCACCGTTATCCCGGCTGACTGCGTAAAGACTCATATGCGGTTATCTATACATGTTGATATGTAGTGAGACTAATCAACATTTGTGACAATTTCATGACGAAGGACCGCGCAGCAATCAGCATGCTGAACAAAAGTCTTAGCAAACCACGTCCAAAACGTGGTGCAACAGCAACCCGACGCAGGCACTCTTTGTTCTCAGTCACTCCAACTATGCAATTTCCAGTTGCAAACCACCCCTGCGTAAGTCGTTTATTTCATTTGAAATGATCTCTTGGATAGTCAAGAGGGTCGCTGAGAAGGTAATCATCCCCTTTTGCAGGGGTCTCAGAAGTAGAACAGTCAGGCAGTCATGGCCAGTCGCTGCTTAACCGTTTGGTTGAGCTGATTGGCCGCCGCGCTAGCTTTATGTTTGCATTCAGCCGAGTTTTTTGACCCTCATGCTGTGTGTCCGACGTCAGCGTGTGTGAGACAAATAGGG
>CALBWZ010000004.1 GCA_937893415.1 uncultured Comamonadaceae bacterium
GCTTCTCATCCTCATTTGTTCATAAAACGTCCGTATGATCATCCGGGATGCGACAACTAACCACACGCTGAATAGAATTGGCGCAAGCGCAGCTTGGGCCTGCCCCAGCGACTCCTCGCGCATGCTGGTTGTCAACGGTTCGCAGGGCATGGTCAACCAAGCCAGCGTCAAACAACTCACGCACTGAACGGCCAATGCCCAATGGCACGCGGCTGCGGGTGTCGTCGGTGCTATTTTTCAGCTGCTCAGCAGCTTGCTCGTTGTACAACAACACGATGCCTGAGGCGTTGCATACCAGCACACTTTGCTTGAGCTCGGCCATCAGTGCGGCTAGGTGATCACGCTCCGAGACCACACTGGCGCTGGCGCTGGCGACATGGACGTGCATGTGGTGACGCAACTGGTCACGCTCCAGTAACAAGGCATTGGCTGCTCTGGCCAAACTCTGCTGTGCCCGGCCGCCCCCAACAGGTCACTGAACCAAGCGCTCAGCACGCACCGCCATGGTCATGTGCTCAACCAACCCGGCCACCGCGCTGACGTAACGCTCACGCAGTGCACGTGTAAACAACAAAACCCCAGCCAAACCCAGCAACAGCAACAGCAACAGCAACAACAACAACGGCCAAAAGTCTATTGCCGTAAGAACAAACACCTCACTGGCAGAGGACGCCAAGCTGGTCGGCAAAGCAATGTCTATGAGCAACACGCTGGCAGCCAACCAGATCAGCACCAGCAGTGCGGCAATGGCGCTTGCCGCTATGAGGCCAGTGTCAACACCTTTACTGGACATGGTGGGTTACGTTGCATTGAGCCGCGCGTCTTACGCGCCAGCCAAGCGTTTCCAAGTCGCCACCACCGTGTCAGGGTTAAGCGATATGGAATTGATACCTTGGTCCCTAAGCCACAACGCAAAATCTGGGTGGTCGCTTGGGCCTTGGCCACAAATACCCACGTACTTGCCCTGTTTTAAACAAGCGGCAATCACCCGGCTGAGCAAGGCTTTAACGGCTGGATCACGTTCGTCAAAATCAGCCGCCAAGACCTCTAAGCCAGAATCCCGGTCTAGGCCTAGCGTAAGCTGCGTCAAATCGTTAGAGCCAATGGAAAAGCCATCGAAGTACTCCAAAAACTCTTCGGCCAAGATGGCGTTGCTAGGGACCTCACACATCATGATGATCTTGAGACCGCTCTCACCTCGGCTCAGGCCCTGTTCAGCCAACAACTCAGTCACAGCTTTGGCTTGACCTAAAGTGCGAACAAACGGCACCATGACCTGCACGTTGGTCAACCCCATATCGTTGCGTACACGCTTGATTGCATCGCACTCCATGGCAAAGGCCGCGCGAAACGCTTGACTGATATAACGGGCCGCACCGCGAAAACCTAGCATGGGGTTTTCTTCGTCAGGCTCGTATCGTGAGCCACCAATGAGCTTGCGGTACTCGTTGGACTTGAAGTCCGACAAGCGAACAATCACTGGCTTGGGCCAGTAAGCTGCCGCAATGGTGGCCACACCCTCGGCTACTTTGTCTACATAAAAAGCTGTGGGTGAGCTGTGCCCACGCGCGACAGACTCAACCGCTTTTTTCAAATCTGCATCGATGTTGGGGTAGTCCAAAATCGCTTTGGGGTGCACGCCAATGTTGTTGTTGATGATGAACTCCAAGCGCGCCAGGCCAACACCCGCATTGGGCAGTTGGCAGAAGTCAAACGCCAACTGTGGGTTGCCCACATTCATCATTATTTTGACGTCCAACTCTGGCATGTCGCCGCGCTGCACCTCGGTCACTTCGGTGTCTAGCAAACCTTCGTAAATATTGCCCGTATCGCCCTCAGCGCAACTGACAGTAACGAGTGAGCCATCTTTGAGCTTGTCAGTGGCATCACCACAGCCAACAACCGCAGGAATGCCCAACTCGCGGGCAATGATGGCGGCGTGGCAAGTGCGCCCACCTCGGTTGGTCACAATGGCGCTGGCGCGCTTCATCACCGGCTCCCAATTGGGGTCCGTCATATCCGTCACCAACACATCACCCGCTTGGACTTTGTCCATATCAGCAATGTCGTACACCAAGCGAACAGGACCAGTTCCAATCTTTTGACCAATGGCGCGGCCCATCGCCAGCACTTGGCTTTTGCCTTTGAGCTTGTAGCGCAGCTCAGCCTTGCCTTTGGCTTGGCTTTT
>CALBWZ010000005.1 GCA_937893415.1 uncultured Comamonadaceae bacterium
CGGGTGTTTTTGTTGCCCAGTTGTGACGTAAAGCTTTCTAAAAGTAACCCATGTGCCCTCAAGTCGTCGCGCTTAGCGCTACAGTAGGGGGTATGGGTCGAATTGAAAAAGCCAGTGCCGTTAGCGCAGTGTCCAAACAGGGGCCGGGGTCAGCCGCGCACAGCGCAGCAGCGGCCAGTTTTGCTGCGCTCTTAAGCAAACTCGATTACTTAAGCGAGTCTGATATTGAAGGCATTCGCAAAGCCTATAAATTTGCCGACGAAGCCCACCTGGGCCAAATGCGCCACAGCGGCGCGCCTTACATCACCCACCCTATCTCTGTGGCGGGTTTGTGCGCGGAATGGAAGCTCGATGCCCAAGCGCTGATGGCCGCTTTGATGCACGACGTGCTGGAAGACAGCGGCATTACCAAAATTGAAATGGCTGAGAGATTTGGTGTGACTGTGGCCGATCTGGTCGACGGCTTGACCAAGCTTGAAAGGTTAGAGTTCGACAACCGCGAAGATAACCAGGCCGAATCATTTAGAAAAATGCTGCTAGCCATGGCGCGCGATGTACGCGTCATACTCATCAAGCTGGCCGACCGCCTGCACAACATGCGCACCATGGGGGACATGCCTCGCGATAAATGGGGCCGCATATCACGTGAAACCGCTGATATTTACGCCCCCATTGCTCACCGTCTCGGCCTCAACGTGACCTACCGTGAGTTGCAAGACTTGTCGTTTAGGTTCTTACATCCTTGGCGCTACCAAACGCTGAGCAAAGCCGTAGCCAGCGCGCGCAGGCGACGCAACAATTTGGTTGAGCGCGTTAAGGACGAGGTTTTAAATGGTTTGGCCAATCACAACCTGTACGCCGATGTGCAGGGACGAGAAAAAACGCTGTACTCCATTTACGAAAAAATGACTGAGAAACGCCTCACCTTTTCTCAAGTGAGTGACTTATACGGCTTTCGCGTGATACTGCCCAAGTTGGCTGACTGCTACACCTCGTTGGGTTTGTTACACCAGCTGTACAAACCAGTACCAGGGCGTTTTAAAGACTACATTGCCATTCCAAAACTCAACGGCTACCAGTCACTGCACACCACACTGGTGGGGCCTGCAGGCATCAACATTGAAATTCAGTTTCGCACCACAGACATGGATGTGGTGGCCGAGTCTGGCGTGGCCGCGCACTGGCTGTACAAGGCAGACGACCCCACCAGTGAACACAGCCAAAAACTAGGTGCACAGTGGGTGCAGTCGCTGTTAGACATCCAACAAGAAACCCGAGATGCAGCCGAGTTTTGGGACCATATCAAAATTGACTTGTTCCCAGACTCTGTGTATGTGTTCACACCCAAAGGCAAAATTTTGTCTATGCCCAAAGGCGCCACATTGGTGGACTTTGCGTTTGCCATTCACAGCGACGTGGGGCAACACGCCGTAGCTGCTACCGTAAACGGCGAGCCAGCGCCGCTGCGCTCAGAGCTGCAAAACGGCGATGTCATTGAAATCGAAACAGCCAGCATGTCCCAGCCTAACCCAGCGTGGCTGAGCTTTGTGCAAACCGGGCGTGCACGGTCAAAGATTCGCAACCATTTGAAACAAATGGAAGAGGACCAGTCGCGCGTGTTGGGTGAGCGCATGCTGCGACAAGCCTTGCGTGCCGAGGGCATCGCGCAATTGCCAGAAGATACAGAGACCTACACCAAACTGTGGGAAAAAGTATTGCGCTTTACGGGTAACAAAACACGCGACGACCTGATGGCAGATATCGGATTGGGCAGACGCATCGCGAGTATGGTGGCTAAAAAAACCACTGCCTTGCTGATCGAACTGGGCTCACGTCCAGACATGCTGCTCATCACCAATGAGCGGTTTTCTCAACCCACCAACGAGACTGTCAGCCAAGGTGTATTGACTTTAGACGGCAGCGAAGGCGCAACTGTCCAGTACGCCCAATGCTGCAGCCCCATCCCAGGCGACAAAATTGTCGGCTACTTGGGCCGTGGGGAAGGCTTGGCCGTTCATACCGATGAATGCCCAACCGGTAAGCGACTGCTACAGCGCGACAAAGAGCGCTTCTTACAAGTCGAGTGGGCAGACGAGCCCACCCGGGCATTTGAGTCTAAAGTTTTGGTCACTGTTGACAATGGCAAAGGCATATTGGCGCGCGTTGCCGGTGCGCTTACCAGCGCTGAGGCCGACATCACCCACGTGGAGATGGGCTCTGACCGCACACAGGTTGAGTTGCGATTTACTGTTGCGGTGCGCCACCGCCGCCACTTGGCAGACGTGTTGCGCACCGCCAAGCGCACGCCACACGTGCTACGCGCACAACGCGTCAAGCCTAAGCCCTTGTCCTAGTTGCTTGCTTAAGTCCGACAACTGCCGCATGACTAAGCCCTCCTTGGTAGGCGATGACGCCCCCTTGCCACGTACCCCTTGGCTGCTGTCACTGCCTGTAGCCATGGGCTATATCCCGCTGGGCATGGTGTTTGGCTTTTTGTTTGTGCAAGCTGGCGGGCCTTGGTGGCTGGCCATCGCGTCTAGTGTGGTGGTGTATGCAGGCGCGTCGCAATTCATGATGGTCCCCATGCTGGCTGCGGGACTGCCCCTGGCCACCATTGCGGTCGCCACTGCTGTCATCAACTTGCGCCACGTGTTTTATGGCCTGTCGTTACTGGACCGGCTGCCCAAGCGCTGGTCGGCCAAGGCTTATGTGGTGTTCGGACTCACTGACGAGACCTATTCGGTACTCACCACCCTTCCCGCCCACACCTCCACACAGCACATGTTGGCTATTACCGCGCTGAACCAAGCATGGTGGGTCGCGGGCTCAGCTGTAGGCGCGCTAATTGGCGCACGTGCTCAGGTTCAATTAATTGGTTTGGACTTTGCGCTGGGTGCTTTGTTTGCCGTACTCGCAGTTGAGCAGTGGCGCTCAAGCAGCAATAGCCACGCACTGTGGACAGCTCTGGTCTCCTATGCGCTGGCCTTGTGGCTGGTGCCGCAACAGGCGCTGTTGGTTGCCATAGCGTTGTCGGTAGCCGTGGGCTTGTGGCTGCAACGTTTGCCCAAAGCTTCTCAAACACTTGCCCACTTACCTACCAGCAAGGACACCCTATGAACGACTGGGGCTACGTCATCAGTGCCATCGCCATCATGGGATTGGTAACGTTTGGCCTGAGGGCTGCGCCGTTTTTGGCTGCAAAATGGCTACAACAACACACATTGGTATTGCGCTTGGGTCGTTTTTTACCGCTGGCCATCATGGTCTTGCTCACAGCGCACACATTGGCGAGCAACGCCCAGTCACACGCGGATGGACCTTGGCCCGAATTGGCCGCAGGCTTCACAGTGGTTGTCGCCCAGTTATGGCGCAAGCAAGCCCTGCTCAGCATTGTCTTGGGTGTGTTCGTTTATGTGGCTTTTAGAAACCAATGGGTGCAACTGGCTTAGCCGTACTGCACATTCTCAACCAGCAGCACTTGCACCCCTGTGGGTGTGTGGACCCGCACCTCGTCGCCAACATGGGCACGTAACAGGGCTGTGGCGACAGGTGAGACCCAACTGATTTGCCCTTGGTCGTGCTGCACTTCATCCACCCCAACTATGTGCACATGAACCTGCTCGCCGTCGGGTTGGCTATACGTGACATGCGCCCCAAAAAACACTTGCTCAACGCCTTGGTTGCGCGTCGTATCCACCACCTCGGCTACCGTCAAGCGCTTGGTTAAAAACCGCAAACGCCTGTCGATTTCGCGCAGGCGCTTTTTGCCGTAAATGTAGTCTCCATTTTCTGATCGGTCACCGTTTTTGGCTGCCCAATGCACCGCGTCAACCACCAATGGGCGCTCGACGTCAATCAGCTGCATCAGCTCAGCGCGCAGGCGTGCTTCGCCAACTGGGGTGATGTAGTTTTTAGGTGGCGCGGTAGGCTCGCCAGCTTGCATGCCAGCGCCGCCATGCGACAGCTCATCCTCATCTTCATCTAGGTTATCTGGGTCGAAGGCGAGTGAATCTTCGTCTGACATACAGGCTTATGCTGCAGACATCTCAGTTGGACACTGAAGATGCAACGCAAAAAGGGCCACAAATTGCTTTGTGACCCTTCTTTTGAACTCTAATGAGTTGGTGCGGCTGGCAGGATTCGAACCCACTGCCCCTTGGTTCGTAGCCAATTCGAGCTTTGTTTCAGAAGATTTCACTATATCCTTATTATTATTATTTTATTCATTACAAATCAATTACTTACGATATTTTAGCATCTAAAGTCAATCTAAGATGTAGTCAAACACATCTGATTTCTCTTCCTGGCGGTAAGCATAGATGCGCCGTTTGACGCGCTCCTTCTTCAAGCTACTGAAGAATGACTCGGCAACTGCATTGTCCCAACAATTGCCTCGCCGATTCATGCTGGGAATCAAACGGTTGTCTTTGCACCAGCGATTGAATGCGCCCTGGCTGCCCAGATCAGAATGAATCATCACCGAGGCCTTAGGCCGCCTGCGCCACACAGCAATCATCATGGCATCGAGCACCAGCTCGGTGGCCATGGTGGCATTCATTGACCAGCCGACAACTGCCCGAGAGTAAAGGTCAATCACAATTAAATACAGCCAGCCCTCATGGGTGCGTATGTGGATGATGTCAGTGACCCGAACCTGGTCAGGCTGGCGCGACAGCGAATTTGCGCTGCAATCGGTTTGGTGCAGTGGTGGCTGGCATGCCGAGCCTGTAGCGTGGTCGCTTGCAGCCACGTACTGAGCGAAACTGGGCTTGGCGCATCAGGCGAGCCACGCGTTTTTCACCCCACACAATGCCCTCTTCACGCAAGTCACAGTGAACTCTTGGACTACCGTAAATACCTTGGCTGTCTTCAAAGGAGCGTTTAATACTCGCCATCAAAGATTCATCGGACAAGGTGCGCTTTGATTGTGG
>CALBWZ010000006.1 GCA_937893415.1 uncultured Comamonadaceae bacterium
TCCAGCCCGCCTTGTGCGCCAAGATGTACGCCTCGGCACACTGGTCAAAGGTCAACTCTACGAGGCGGGAGAGTTTTTGAGTGTGCACGAGTATCAAAACGTCTTGCGCTGGACAGACGAAATTGCGCAACGTCCAGCTGTACAACGCGGTCGCAAAGTCAATCGCGCGTGGGGCGAGCCATCAAGCCAGCTTCACGAACGCCACGAAGCCAGTGACTTTGATGACAAGACGCAAGACAAGCTGGCCTCGCCAAGCAACGACGCGGCATAAAGGCGCGTCAGACGTGTGCAAGCAGCGCCCAATGGATCGCTATGCTGCTTGAACGCATGGTTTACACGTCTATGTTGCCGGCGCGCAGAGCGTTCGTTTCAATGAAGATACGGCGTGGCTCAACCTCGTCGCCCATGAGCATGGTGAAGACTTTGTCGGCTTCTATGGTGTCTTCAATGCGCACTTGCAAAAGTCGGCGAACGGCTGGGTCCATGGTGGTCTCCCACAGTTGTATGGGGTTCATTTCTCCAAGGCCTTTGTAGCGCTGTCGGCTTGTAGCGCTTTCGGCTTGTGCCAGCAACCACTCCATTGCTTCGCGGAAGTCGTCAACTGATTCGCTCTTTTGACGTTCACCCTCACCGCGGGTAACGGTTGCGCCCTCATTGAGCAGGCCTTTGAGTGTCTGTGCGGCTTGGCTTAAGCGCGCATAGTCTGCGCCATGAACAAATTCTTGTGTGATGGCGCTAGAGCGTGTGTTGCCGTGGTGTTGGCGGCTGATGCGAATAAAAGGTTTTTCGCTGCGTGGGTCAAACTCGGCAGTTGCGGTTGCGTCTTGCAACTGGGTCTGCAATACAGCGGCGCTTGCTTGCGCGTCTTCAAGGTTGTCAAGGGCAAGCTCAACACCGTCGGCAAGGGCCTCTAGTGCCTCTCTGTCCATGAACATTGATAAGCGTGCGACAACCGCCTGTGCTTCTTGGTGAATACGCGCCAACTCAATCAGCTCATCGCTTTCCAGGGTGCGGGTAGCAGCACCGCCAGTCTGAACTGCGGCGTCTTTCAGCGCAATGCGCAGCAAGAACACATCCAGCGCAGCACCGTCTTTCAAGTATTGCTCTTCTTTTCCAGCCTTCACTTTGTACAAAGGCGGTTGTGCAATGTAGATGTGGCCGCGCTCAACCAATTCTGGCATTTGGCGGTAAAACAAGGTGAGTAGCAGCGTGCGAATATGGGCGCCGTCTACGTCCGCGTCAGTCATGATGATGATGCGGTGGTAGCGCAGCTTGTCTGGATTGAAGTCGTCAGAGTTGCTTTTCCCGTCGCCTGCGCTCACCTTGCCAATGCCTGTACCGAGTGCGGTGATGAGCGTGAGAATCTCGTTGCTGGTCAGCAGCTTTTCGTAGCGTGCCTTTTCGACGTTTAAAATTTTGCCGCGAAGCGGCAAAATGGCTTGGAATTTACGGTCGCGTCCCTGCTTGGCAGAGCCGCCAGCGGAGTCACCCTCTACCAGGTAAATTTCACACAGTGCAGGGTCTTTTTCTTGGCAGTCGGCCAGTTTGCCGGGCATGCCCATGCCGTCAAGAACGCCTTTGCGCCGTGTCATGTCGCGGGCCTTGCGAGCGGCCTCGCGTGCGCGAGCAGCTTCAATAATTTTGCCGCAAATAATTTTTGCGTCGTTGGGTCGCTCTTGTAAGTAGTCAGACAGCAAGCGACTCACGATGTCTTCAACAGGGCCTCTAACCTCACTAGACACCAGCTTGTCTTTGGTTTGACTGGAGAATTTTGGTTCAGGAACCTTGATGGACATCACGCAGCACAAGCCTTCTCGCATGTCTTCACCGGTTACTTCTACCTTGGCTTTCTTAGCAAACTCGTGTTCTGTGATGTACTTGCTGATGACGCGGGTCATACCTGCACGTAGACCCGTTAAGTGGGTGCCGCCATCACGCTGGGGGATGTTGTTGGTGAAGCACAGTACTTGCTCGTTAAAGCCACTGTTCCACTGCATGGCTACTTCAACACCAACATTGGTGCCTTGGTCGCTGTCACGGTCGCCATTCGCGTGGAATACGTTGGGGTGCAGTACAGATTTGTTGGTGTTGATGAATTCTACAAATCCTTGCACACCACCGGCGCCCGAGAAGTCGTCCGATTTCCCGGTACGCTCGTCTTTGAGTTGGATGCGCACGCCATTGTTGAGAAAGCTCAGTTCGCGCAGGCGCTTGGCCAAAATATCGTAGTGGAAATCATTGTTCTGCTGAAAGATCTCGGTATCTGGTAAAAAGTGCACTTCAGTGCCGCGCTTGTCCGAGGTGCCCGTGACTTTCATGGGTGAGGTCTCAAAGCCGTCAACCATCTCGATCACACGATTCTGCATGGCGCCGCGCACGAATTCAGCGGTATGTATCTTGCCTTCACGCCGCACAATGAGACGCAGCCAAATAGACAGACCGTTGACACAGGACACGCCAACGCCGTGCAAACCGCCAGACACCTTGTAGCTGTTTTGGTTGAACTTGCCACCAGCGTGTAATTCCGTGAGTGCAATCTCGCAAGCACTGCGTTTTGGCTCGTGCTTGTCGTCCATCTTCACATCTGTAGGAATGCCGCGGCCGTTGTCTACAACTGAGATGGAGTTATCGGCGTGGATGGTGACTGCGATGTCATCGCAGTGTCCTGCCAAGGCCTCGTCAATCGAGTTGTCCACCACCTCAAACACCAAGTGGTGCAGGCCAGTACCGTCCGAGGTGTCGCCAATGTACATGCCCGGGCGTTTCCGAACGGCTTCTAAGCCTTCCAAAATCTGGATGGATCCCGCGCCATAAGCGTCTGGTTCGGGAGTTAGGGGCTTCGTTTCCTGGGTCATGTGTCTATCTTTATTCTTGGTGGTCGGCGTGGGTTCTGCGTGACCTGCTCAACAACGCGTTAAGCGCGAGATCAGTTTGACCAGTGGAACAACGTGCACCATTGGTCGAAACGGTGGAGGCTTAAATGCGCATGGGCATCACAACGTATTTGAAATCTTCGCTGTCTGGCAGCGTGATGAGCGCAGAGCTGTTGCCATCTGACAAGCTCAGGCGCACCATGTCTTGGGTCATGTTGGCCAATACGTCCATGAGGTAGGTGACATTAAAGCCAATTTCAATTGCGTCACCGCTGTAGTCGATGTCTATCTCGTCTGTGGCCTCTTCTTGTTCAGCATTGCTGGACGCCACGCGCAAGGTGCCAGGCTCAATGTTGAGACGAACGCCTTTGAACTTGTCTGAGGTCATGATGGCCGTGCGCTGGAGTGTGGACAACAGCGTTTGGCGACCAACGATAATTTCGTTGGTGTGGTTGCGTGGAATGACGCGGTTGTAATCTGGAAACTTGCCTTCGACCAGTTTGGTAACAAACTCCATGCCGTCGAACGTGAACTTGGCCTGGTTACCAGCAAACTGCATGTTGATGGTGCCCTCTTTGTCGTTGAGCAAGCGCTGCAGCTCAAGTACCGTTTTGCGTGGCAAGATAACTTCTTGCTTGTTGGGCACGGCCTCGTCCAATGTGGCGCTGGCAAATGCCAAACGGTGGCCATCGGTGGCAACGAGGCTGAGCGTTGTACCTTCGGCTACAAACAGAATGCCGTTCAAGTAATAACGAATATCGTGGATGGCCATTGAAAAAGCCACGCGGCTCATCAGCGCTTTGAGCGTTTGTTGCGGCACGCTGAACACGGGGCCAAAGTTGGCGGCCTCTTGTACCAGGGGGAAGTCAGCGGCGGGCTGGCTTTGCAGCGTGAAGCGGCTCTTGCCGCCTTTGAGCACCAGCTTGTTTGCGTTGGCCTCAAGGCTGACGGTTTGGTCGGCTGGCATGGTGCGCAGAATGTCTATCAGCTTGCGTGCGCCAACGGTGGTCGCTAAATCATCAACATCGCCGCCAAGTTCTGCTTGTGTGCGAATTTGGATCTCCAAGTCACTGGTCGTAAGCGTGATGTTGGCGCCTGTTTTTTGCAGCATTACATTGGCCAAAATAGGCAGTGTTTGACGCCGCTCGACAATACCTGCAACAGCCTGTAAAGAGGACAGCACTTTGTCTTGGGTTGACTTGAAAACAATCATCAGAAATCCTTATGTGAGTACGCCCTAAGCGGCGCAGGCGCATGGCTATTTTGTTAGCCTACTATTTTCGCTTGTTTTTGCACTGAATTCGCCTTGCCAGCCTTGATTTCAGTGGCTTTTTTGCAGTTTCAGTGCCATTGGCATTTCACCAGCTCGCAACCTAGCCTTTTAGGGTCTGTTCAAGGACGTGCAGTTGCTGGTTTAATTCGGTGTTCTGAGCCCGCTCAGAGGCCATTTTCCGCACGGCGTGTAGCACTGTAGTGTGGTCGCGACCACCAAACATCTCGCCAATTTCCGGTAGGCTTTTTTGTGTGAGTTCCTTGGCCAAATACATGGCTATTTGGCGGGGCCTTGCGATATTTGCAGGCCGCTTTTTGGAGTACATGTCAGCGATTTTAATTTTGTAGAAATCGGCGACTGTTTTTTGAATGTTTTCCACCGAAATTTGACGGTTTTGAATGGACAGCAGGTCGCGCAAGGCTTCTTTGGCAAGGGCGATTGAGATGTCTTTTTGGTTGAAGCGCGAATAAGCCAATATCTTGCGCAGGGCCCCTTCCAGCTCACGCACATTGGAGCGTACGTTCTTGGCTACAAAAAACGCCACATCTTCGGGCATATTAGCCCCCTCAACGGCGGCTTTATTGATCAAAATAGCCACGCGCATCTCAAGCTCTGGCGGCTCTATGGCAACGGTCAGACCGGAGTCAAAGCGAGATACCAAGCGCTCATGAATGTCCGCCAAACCCTTGGGGTAGGTGTCACTGGTCATCACAATATGCGATCGGTTGGCAAGCAGCGCCTCAAATGCATTGAAAAACTCTTCTTGCGTTCGCTCTTTATTGGCAAAGAACTGCACATCGTCGATCAGCAGCAGATCCAGGGAGTGATAACGGGCTTTAAATTCGTCAAATGCCTTCCGTTGGTAGGCTTTAACCACATCAGATACAAATTGTTCGGCATGTATGTATAGAACTTTTGCATTGGCCTGATCGCCAATCAAGTGATTGCCTATAGCGTGCATCAGGTGTGTCTTGCCCAAGCCTACACCGCCGTAAATGAAAAGGGGGTTGTACAACTGCCCCAGTTGGCTGGCCACATGCATGGCTGCAGCCCGCGCCATGCGGTTGGCGCTGCCCTCAATAAGGGTGTCAAACGTCAGCGCAGGGTTGAGCCTGTTTTTGTGTGCGTCGTCGGTTGGCATGCGCACTGTAGGCACATCAAGAGCTTCCGCCAACACGTCGTTGCCTGCACGTGCCTGAGAAAATGATTGGCCAAGATTGCTCGGTATTCTAATGGCCACACGCGGAGTAAGCGCTAACTCTACAGCCACATCTTGGCCAGCAAGCCGGCTTAAAACTGCGCTGATTTTTTGAACGTATTGGCTGCGAATCCAGTCAAGTTTGAACCTGTTGGCAACTTGTAAAGTGACCTGGAGGGGATTGATACTAACGGCGGCGCCCAAGGGGCGGATCCATGTGTTGAATTGTTGATCTGGGATTCGCTGCGCGAGGTAATCCACGCATGCGGGCCACAAGTCATGCTGCCAGGCAGCAGGTGAAATGGTGGCAAAAGAGTCGTCTGACATGTACAAAAACCGGGTGCATCACAAGACAGCAGGCCTGTGGATAGTTATTCTTTAATAGGCTTAAATTGTAGCCCCAAAAGAAAGTTATCCACAATCTGGGGTGTGCACCATTGACAAGCTGTGTTGGACTGTGGCTGAAGTTTGCC
>CALBWZ010000007.1 GCA_937893415.1 uncultured Comamonadaceae bacterium
GCTTGTTCATTGAACCGAATTTCCCTTTTACCTTTAGGCATTGATGAACCATTTGGCTTTTTTTAGTTTTTTTCGTCGCCACGGCGTTGCTTGCCTTTGCGCTATGGGGCTGGTCTGGCCAGTGGGTGCTGGCGCTCAAGTATTGGCCGTTCCGGCGCCGTCTATTGAGGCAAAGGCCTATTTGTTACTGGATGTCACCAGCGGGCAAATATTGGCAGAGCGCATCAGTGACCAGCCTGTTGAGCCGGCCTCATTGACCAAGCTGATGACTGCTTACTTGGTATTTGACGCCCTTAAAAACAAAAATATCACGCTGGAGCAAACGTTTGAAGTCAGCGAGCGCGCTTGGCGTATGCCTGGCTCGCGCATGTTTATTGAGCCTGGTATGCACATACCCGTGCTGGATTTGCTCAAAGGCACGATCGTGCAGTCCGGCAACGATGCGACAACCGTTTTAGCCGAAGGCGTAGGCGGTTCGGTAGAGCAGTTTGTTGCCATGATGAATGGCCAGGCCAAAGTGTTGGGTATGAACGACACCAGCTACCGCAACCCAGAGGGTTTAACCGCTGAGGGACACACCACGTCCGCGCGAGATTTGGCCACACTTGCCCAGCGTTTGATGCAAGATTTTCCTGAGTATGTGCCTTTGTATGCCATCAAACACTACCGTTATCCGGGCACGCCCAAAGCCAACGACACCAACCGCAACTTGCTGTTGTTTCGTGATCCTACCGTTGACGGTTTAAAAACAGGTCACACAAGCGCTGCTGGTTATTGCCTCGTGGCCACCGCCAGCCGGCCAGTCCCGGGTTTGGGCACCAACGGCCAACGCCGCCTGTTGTCTGTGGTGTTGGGCGCTGACAGCCAATCGGCACGCGCCACTGAAAGTCAAAAGCTTTTAAATTGGGGCTACACCAGCTTTGAGGCCGTGCGCATCAGCGAGCCTGGCAAGGCGGTTGTGCAGCCAACCGTGTGGAAAGGCGATCAAAAGTTCGCGCAGTTGGGCGTGCCCCGTGGGGTTGTGGTTTCAGTGCCACGCGGTGCGCGCGCCGACGTGCAAACTGTGGCCAGTTTTGATGAGCCCCTCATGGCCCCCCTGAAGCTGGGTCAAACAGTGGGCAAGCTGTCACTCACCTTGAAAGACGGCACGCTGCTGGCCAGCTACCCCCTGCAAGTCCTGCAACCGGTCGCGCAAGCCAATTTTGTAGGCCGTGTTTGGGATACGTTGCTGCTGTGGGCAGAGTGAAGCCACTGAAACAGTTGCACTGTCAGTTACTTTGATGCTATAGTCATGGGCTTTTCGCAGTGATGCGAGAAGTAACCGTTCGCGCTTGCATCGTGTGCGGTTATAGATAAACGCCAGTCAGCCATCTATAAGGGGCTTTGACTGTCGTATTGTTGTATTGTTTTTTTGAATTTCTGACGTTTAGGGACGTTTATGCCAACTATTAACCAACTCGTGCGTCACGGGCGGACGGTCGAAAAGATCAAGTCCAAAAGCCCCGCGATGGAAAACTGCCCACAGAGGCGCGGTGTCTGTACCCGTGTGTACACAACAACACCAAAGAAGCCTAACTCCGCTTTGCGTAAGGTCGCCAAAGTGCGCCTGACCAACGGTTTTGAGGTGATTTCATACATTGGCGGCGAAGGCCACAACCTCCAAGAACACAGCGTAGTGCTGGTTCGCGGCGGTCGTGTCAAAGACTTGCCAGGTGTGCGTTACCACATTGTCCGTGGCTCACTGGACTTGCAAGGCGTTAAAGACCGCAAGCAGTCACGTTCCAAGTACGGCGCTAAAAAGCCCAAGGCTAAGTAATATTGGGCCTATGCCCAATCGATAGAGACAGTAGGTGCTGTTCTGCGTGGCCCGCAGACACAGCGTAGTGACCCAAAACCCAGCAATTGTGCGGGCGGGTCGAGTAAGTGAGAGTTTTGAATGACTCTCGCGGCCCGAGTTAACACTTGAGCCAACTGAAGCAATAAGAGGTGAAAATATGCCACGTCGTCGCGAAGTCCCTAAACGTGAAATCACGCCAGATCCTAAGTTCGGAAATGTGGATCTGGCCAAATTCATGAACGTCATCATGCAAGGTGGCAAAAAAGCAGTTGCCGAGCGCATCATTTACGGTGCCTTGGAGCAAATGGAAAAGAAATCGGGCAACCCCGATGTGATGGAGATGTTCAACGTCGCCATCAACAACGTCAAGCCTGTGGTTGAGGTTAAATCTCGCCGTGTTGGTGGCGCAAACTACCAAGTGCCTGTTGAGGTGCGCCCTGTGCGTCGCTTGGCATTGGCCATGCGCTGGATTAAAGAAGCTGCTAAAAAACGCAGCGAGAAGTCGATGGCTTTGCGCCTCGGCAACGAGTTGCTGGAAGCCACCGAAGGCCGTGGCGGCGCCATGAAGAAGCGTGACGAAGTTCACCGCATGGCCGAAGCCAACAAGGCCTTCAGCCACTTCCGTTTCTAAGCTGCAAACGTCTTATTTTTTAAATTAGCCAAGCCCGCCATGTGCGGGCTTGGCTGTTCTTCGGAGTTGTTTCATGGCACGTACTACGCCACTTAATCGCTACCGCAATATCGGTATTTCTGCCCACATCGACGCGGGCAAAACGACAACTACCGAGCGGGTTTTGTTTTACACCGGTGTCAACCACAAAATTGGTGAGGTGCACGATGGTGCTGCCACCATGGACTGGATGGAGCAAGAGCAAGAGCGCGGCATTACCATTACTTCAGCTGCAACAACTTGCTTCTGGAAAGGCATGGACTCGTCACGTCCAGAGCACCGTATCAATATTATTGACACCCCAGGGCACGTTGACTTCACCATTGAAGTTGAGCGATCAATGCGCGTGCTTGACGGCGCCTGCATGGTTTACTGTGCAGTTGGTGGCGTGCAGCCACAATCTGAAACGGTATGGCGTCAAGCCAACAAGTACAAAGTGCCACGCTTGGCCTTTGTAAACAAGATGGACCGTACTGGCGCAAACTTCTTCAAGGTTTACGACCAGATGAAGTTGCGCCTAAAAGCCAATCCTGTGCCAATCGTGATTCCAATCGGGGCTGAAGAAAGCTTCGTAGGCGTGGTCGACTTGGGCAAGATGAAGGCCATTATTTGGGATGAAGCATCACAGGGCATGAAGTTCGAATACGTCGACATCCCTGCTGATTTGCTCGAAGAGGCAAAAAAATGGCGCGAGAACATGGTGGAAGCTGCCGCTGAGGCGTCAGAAGAATTCATGAACAAGTACCTTGAAGAAGGTGACTTGACAGAAGCTGAAATTACCGAAGGCTTGCGCATTCGCACGTTGGCTGCTGAAATTCAGCCCATGTTGTGTGGCACTGCTTTTAAAAACAAGGGTGTTCAGCGCATGTTGGATGCCGTATTGGACCTGATGCCTTCGCCAGAAGAAGTGCCACCCGTTCCAGGGCTTGATGAAGACGAAAAGCCTGTTGTGCGACTTGCCAACGATACAGAAAAGTTTTCTGGCCTGGCTTTTAAGTTGATGACAGACCCGTATGTGGGCCAGTTGACATTTGTACGCGTGTATTCAGGTGTGCTGAAAAAAGGCGACTCTGTATTCAACCCGATCAAAGGCAAAAAAGAGCGTATCGGCCGAATCGTTCAAATGCACGCCAACAACCGTGAAGAAGTGGAAGAGATTCGTGCCGGCGACATTGCCGCATGTGTCGGTCTGAAAGACGTTACGACTGGTGACACATTGTGTGACCAAGACGCTATTTTGACCTTGGAGCGCATGGTATTTCCTGAGCCAGTGATTGCCCAGGCCGTAGAGCCAAAGACCAAGGTCGATCAAGAAAAAATGGGTATAGCCTTGCAGCGTTTGGCTGCTGAAGACCCTTCTTTCCGTGTACGCACCGACGAAGAATCAGGCCAAACCATCATTGCTGGTATGGGCGAACTGCACTTGGAAATTTTGGTTGACCGCATGAAACGCGAGTTTGGCGTGGAAGCCAACGTTGGTAAGCCGCAAGTTGCATACCGTGAAACCATTCGCAAAGTTGTAGAAGACGTGGACGGCAAGTTTGTGCGTCAGTCTGGTGGTAAAGGTCAGTATGGCCACGTTGTATTCAAGGTCGAGCCTAATGAAATGGGCAAAGGCTTTGAGTTTGTTGACGCTATTAAAGGTGGCGTGGTTCCGCGTGAATATATTCCTGCCGTTGAAAAAGGCGTGATTGAAGCCTTAACAGCAGGTGTATTGGCTGGTTATCCAGTTGTTGATGTGAAGGTTACCCTCACGTTCGGCTCGTACCACGATGTTGACTCCAGCGAGATGGCCTTTAAAATGGCTGCCATATTGGGCTTCAAGGAGGGCTGTCGCAGAGCAAGCCCAGTCATCCTTGAGCCGATGATGGCCGTAGAAGTGGAAACACCTGAAGATTATGCCGGCAACGTTATGGGTGACTTGTCATCACGACGCGGCATGGTTCAGGGCATGGAAGACATGGTCGGCGGTGGTAAAGCTATCCGCGCAGAGGTGCCTTTGTCCGAAATGTTTGGCTACTCAACGTCATTGCGTTCTGCTACGCAGGGTCGTGCCACTTACTCTATGGAGTTCAAGCACTACTCAGAGGCACCACGCAGCGTATCTGAAGCCATTATGGCTACACGCGCTAAGTAAAAAAAGCTGCACCCAAGGCCGTTGGCCTTGGGTGCATTTTTCCCTGTCTGCGATGTCATGCCACTTTGTACCCGTGCAAAGTGAACCAGCAATGATGTGCAGACGTAAAACCTGTACACGGGCCTGTTCTTTTTTGGAGTTTCAAAATGGCAAAAAGTAAATTCGAGCGTACCAAGCCCCACGTTAACGTGGGCACCATTGGCCACGTTGACCACGGCAAGACGACGTTGACGGCGGCAATCTCAACTGTGATGGCGGCTAAATTTGGCGGCGACGCCAAGGCGTACGCTGACATTGACGGCGCACCGGAAGAAAAAGCACGCGGTATCACGATTAATACCGCTCACGTCGAATACGAAACAGCCAACCGCCATTACGCGCACGTTGACTGCCCAGGCCACGCTGACTATGTGAAAAACATGATCACTGGTGCGGCTCAGATGGACGGCGCTATTTTGGTGTGTTCAGCCGCAGACGGCCCAATGCCACAGACCCGCGAGCACATTTTGTTGGCCCGCCAGGTTGGTGTGCCATACATCATTGTGTTTTTGAACAAGTGCGACATGGTCGACGACGCTGAGTTGTTGGAGCTGGTTGAGATGGAAGTGCGTGAGTTGTTGTCCAAGTACGACTTCCCAGGCGACGACACCCCAATTATCCAAGGCTCTGCCAAGTTGGCGGTTGAGGGCGACAAAGGCCCATTGGGTGAAGAAGCCATCATGAAGTTGGCTGACGCATTGGACAACTACATCCCTACGCCAGAGCGTGCCATTGACGGCGCATTCTTGTTGCCAGTAGAAGATGTGTTCTCCATCTCTGGTCGCGGCACTGTGGTGACGGGTCGTATCGAGCGCGGTATTGTCAAGGTTGGCGAAGAGATTGAAGTGGTTGGTATCAACGACACACTGAAGACTATTTGCACTGGCGTTGAGATGTTTCGCAAGTTGTTGGACCAAGGCCAAGCTGGTGACAACGTTGGCATTTTGCTGCGTGGCACCAAGCGTGAAGAAGTTCAGCGCGGCCAGGTGTTGTGTAAGCCGGGCTCAATCAAGCCACACTCACACTTCACGGGCGAAATTTACGTGTTGTCTAAAGACGAGGGTGGCCGTCATACGCCATTCTTCAGCAACTACCGTCCACAGTTTTACTTCCGTACCACGGACGTGACCGGTTCCATCAAATTGCCAGAAGGCAAAGAGATGGTGATGCCTGGTGACAACGTGTCAATCGAAGTGACGTTGTTGTCACCGATTGCGATGGAAGAAGGCTTGCGCTTTGCCATTCGCGAAGGCGGCCGCACTGTTGGTGCGGGCGTGGTTGCAAAGATCATTGCTTAA
>CALBWZ010000008.1 GCA_937893415.1 uncultured Comamonadaceae bacterium
CTGACACGCCACGTCGCACGCTTGGCACGGCCAATATCTTGGTCGTATTGCACCAAGCCATCAACACTCCACAACTGACTGGGTTTGTACGCGCCGCCCAGCAACACGTCACTGACTTGGTCTGTTTGAACTGCTGCGCCGTCGGCTATGCCCTGGACTTGGTCTTGCAGGCGCATGCGCTGCGCAACCGTCATGCTGAGCACTTCACGACCAGACTCCCCTGCAAACCATCGAGAAGTGGCCCCTAAGGTCAGGGTCTGGGTATCGGCTAAGCGGTCGTTGCCAGTGAACGGGTTGGCCGAATAAATACTTGCCAGATTGAAGTCGGCCTCGCCAGAGTCGTAGTTGGGCAAGCCGTCTTGGCTGCTGAACGGCGTGTAAGCCAACATGGCGCGCGGCTCTAGTGTTTGAATGCCATCGGTGCCAGTGTCACGCTCGAACACCAAGCCAGCATCTAGGCTCAATGTAGGCAGCGTCACGTTGGCATGTCGCCGACCTACATACGCGCCTGACGTCAGCGCGTTATCCAGTTGGTAGCTGCGGCTGTGCAGGCGCAATGCAGGCTGTATATAGCCACCCGGTGTTGACAAACGCTTGCTCACCTGCCCAGACAGAACCGCTCTGTCACCATTGAAACTGTGGTCAGCCGGGTCGGCAGAGAAACGGGTAAGTTGTGAGTTGACCTGCCAATCCAAACCGGCCAATTGTGTCGACGGGCTGTCAGAGGCCATGTCGTAAGTCAGGTGCGGCTCGCGGTCGTAGGGTGCCACGATGCGTGTCGTATCGGTACTTTGCAAGGTCTCCCACTTGTAAGAGCCTACGCTGGCTCGCCACAAACCTTGTTGGGTGCTGAGGATCACGTTGTTGGCCAACAAGCGGTCCGTCAGCGAGGTGGTGCTACGCGGGAAGTCTGACCAATAATCACCATCGCTGACGCGGTTGAGGTTGGTTTCCAAGCGCACAGGCAAGTCGCCAACACGCAGGCCTTGGTTGTGTTGTAACGACCATCCCCAACGCGTATCGCCGTTGCGCAGCTTGTCACTCGCCATATGGGCAGCGCGTAATCTGCCGTCATAGCTTTGGCCTAAATAACGGTACTCACCCGCCAAATCCACCCCACGCTTACCCATGTAAGTGGGGTACAGCGTTGCGTCGTGGTTGGGCGCAATGTTGAGGTAGTACGGCACCGTTAGCTCCACACCGCTGGCTTGGTCAAAATTCAAGGTGAGTGGCAAGAGACCAGACTTGCGCGCATCGGACAGCGGAAAGCTCACCCATGGTGAAGCCAATACAGGCACGCCTTTAAACTTCAGCACGCCACCAATGGCGGTGCCGGTGTCATCAGTTTGGTCAAAGGTAATTGTCGAAGCACTGACCACCCAGTCAGGCGCCCATGTGCCTCCTGGCGGTCTTGGACATGTTGAGTAGGTCACGTCTGTGGCAACTGCCACGTCTGGGCCTTTGAAGTCAATCCGCGCGGCCTGGCCTCTGCCTTGACCCTGCCCGCTCACACTGTTGATCTCAAACTCCGGGGTGTCGAAATAGCCCTCGGTGGTGTCGAGTTTGATCTGCGCTTTTGGCCCCGTAAAGCGGTTACCGCGCTGGTTTACATCCACATGACCTTGCATGGTGACTGTGTCGGTGACCACATCTTGGTCAATGGTGTCGGCCTTGATGATGACGCCATGGCGGCGCAACTGCGCTTGGCCCTCAATGCGCGTAGACACATCGGCCTCGCCCGTGATGTTGTCGCCAGAGACAAAGGTGGGCAATTGGTCTTTGGCAGAGCCCGGCACATCCTCTGCCAGCTCTTGGCTGAGCTGCAGGTTGTTTAATACGGCGCTAACGGATGGCTCTGCACTTTGAGCCGATACGCTTTGTAGAGCGGCACTCAAGCCACACATGAGCAAGACCGTAGGCCACGAAAAGGAACGTTTGAGCATAGACAAAGGCTATAGGAACTTGCAAGCAAGCGCCGCACAGGTGTTGAGAAAGGTGGGTAGTGGCGCAGGCCAATAGAGAGCAGCACATACAATCATTACTGCCATTATCCTACGAGACACTTGCGCCTATAAAAGCGGCGCAGCCAACCATGCAAACCACACCCATACAGCGCACGCAACACCATGATCAGGCCTTGGATATGTCTGTCAAATGGGACGACACGCAGCGAGGCGAGGCGTTTGCCAAGTGGCTAGGTGCCATTGCCCCAACTCACCAGTTGGACCTTAGCACGTTGGTCATCGCCAGCGCTGATGCCAGCTTTAGGCGCTATTTGCGGATTCAAGATACCAACGCACGTCCGTTGATCATCATGGATGCCCCCCCAGACAAAGAAGACTGCGCCGCCTTTGCGCATATTGCCCAACTCCTGCAAGACGCCAGCATTGCTGCCCCACACGTATTGGCTTGGGACGCGGCTCTTGGGTTTATGTTGCTGACAGACTTGGGTCAACACACCTTGCTAGATGTGCTGAGCCAAGTACCTGGTCTGCGCAGCGCCTTTGACATCGCACCACCCAACGCACCCACAGCTGACGTCGCAGCACAGGCCTACACAACAGAGGCCGACAAGTCCGCTTCACTGCGCGTTGCCCACGGCTTGGTACGCTCTTACATGGGTCAAAGTTTGGATATGCTTGTGCGATGGCAGCAGGCCACGCAAGCCCAAGCCTTGCCATCCTACGACCATGCCTCGCTGCTGCGCGAGCTCAGGTTATTCCCCGAGTGGTATGTAACCAAGCACAAGGGCATAACGCTAGACGCGGCACAGCAGCAAACGCTGGCGCGCACGTTTGAGACCCTCATCACCCACAACCTAGATGCCCCCATGGTGTTCGTCCACCGCGACTTTATGCCGCGCAATATCATGGTAGACCACAACAACAATTTGGGGTTGTTAGACTTTCAAGACGCGGTTATTGGGCCTGTTACCTACGACATTGCCAGCCTCATGCGTGATGCATTTTGGAGTTGGGACGACGACATGGTGATAGACATCACTGTGCGTTACTGGGAGCGCGCACGTGCAGCAGGACTGCTCAATCACCACGACTGGGACCAAGATTTTGGCGCGTTTTACCGCGCCGTGGAATGGATGGGGTTACAACGCCATTTGAAAATATTGGGCATTTTTGCTCGCCTCAGCCTGCGCGATGGCAAGCCCAAGTACTTGGCCGATACGCCGCGCTTCATACATTACGTGCGCAACACAGCAGCGCGGTACCGAGAGCTGAAGCCGTTGCTGCAACTCGTTGACCACATCGAGGGTCTCGAGGCTGCCAGTGGCTACTCATTTGGCCGCGCTTAGGCCACACGCGGCACCACCACGACATTCACAACACTATGCCCCGTATTTATTGTGACCAAACCCTACACGCTGGTGGCCACCTGACCCTGTCCCGAGAGGCCAGTCGCCACATACAGGTCCTGCGCATGCAGCCAGGCCAAACGGTGCATCTGTTTGATGGCCATGGTGGTGAATACGAGGCCAGCATTACACAAATAGGGCGGCAACATGTCGATGTTGCCGTTGGCTTACACACAGCTGTTGAACGCGAAGCACCGCATGCTGTGCATTTGGCGGTGTGTATGCCCGCCAATGAACGCATGGACTGGCTGGTCGAAAAAGCAGTTGAGTTGGGCGTGGCCAGCATCACCCCCTTGATGAGCCAACGCAATGTCGTCAAGCTCTCAGGCGAGCGAGCTGAGAAAAAGCAAATGCACTGGCAAGCAGTTGCAGTGGCCGCTTGTGAGCAATGTGGTCGCAACCTTGTGCCAACCATTGCACTGCCGCTGAGCTTGTCGTCGTGGCTTAAAGGCTTTGAATCGACTTCGCAGCCCGCGCAACGGTTTGTGCTGTCGCTTCAAGTTACCGCTGCGACTATGGCCGAGCCCACCGCTGAGGTGCCCAATACGACCTGGGTACTCAATGGCCCTGAAGGCGGCTTAACCGCCCAAGAAGAAGCCCTTGCCATTGCGCTAGGCTGGGTACCTCTCAGCTTAGGGCCCCGCGTCTTGCGGGCCGAAACGGCTGCATTGGCCGCGTTGATACGTCTGTCCGAGTAGCCTAACAAACCACGCTGCGATACCGCTTATGAACAAAAACCTGTTGTTTCTTGCCGCTGCACAAGGCCTATTTTTAACCCACAACGTGGTGTTCATTGCCATCAATGGCTTGGTCGGCCTGGCGTTGGCGCCGTTGGGTTGGATGGCCACATTGCCAATAACCGGCTATGTGGTGGGCGCCGCGCTGTCTACAGGCATAGTCGCTAAAACGCAGCGGCGATTTGGCCGTCAAGTGTCCTTCCAAGTGGGCCTGCTGGTTGCACTTGTATCGGCACTGCTGTGTGCGCTGGCCACCATACAAAGCAACTTTTGGATGTTGGTGTGCGCCACCGTTCTGGCCGGTTACTACAGCGCCAACGGCCAGCTGTACCGCTTTGCGGCGGCTGAACTGGCAGCGCCGGAATCGCGCGAAAAAGCGGTGTCTTTGGTGCTGGCCGGGGGTCTAATTGGCGCGGTGCTAGGTCCCAACTTGGCGGCTATGACGCGCGGCCTGACCACTGCAGCTTTTACCGGTGCCTACCTGTCCTTGGTGGCTGTAGCCGCCTTGTCCATGGCCATCATGGCGGTGGTTCGCTTTCCAGAGGTTGCAAGCGCCCGCAAGCGTGGCGATTCCGGCCGCCCAATGGGTGTCATCATGCGCCAGCCTGTGTTCATAGTTGCTGCTGGCGGTGCGGCATTGGGATACGGCGTTATGAATTTGCTCATGGCGGCCACACCGCTGGCCATGCACGTGTATGGCATGAGTTTTGACAACACCGCCCTAGTATTAGAGTGGCATGTCATTGGCATGTTTGCACCTGGCTTTTTTACTGGTCACCTCATCAAGCGCTTTGGCGTGCTGCCCGTCATGGGCGTGGGCGTGTTGTTAAACGCAGCCTGTATTGCCATTGCTTTGATTGGCCAAGACTTGATGCACTTCACTGCCGCCTTGTTCGTTTTGGGTGTCGGCTGGAATTTCTTGTTCACGGGCAGCACAACCTTGTCGTTGCAGGCCTATCGGCCCGAAGAAAAGGACAAGGCGCAGGCGAGCATCAATTTTCTCACCTTCATCACCATGGCACTGAGTTCATTTGCGTCGGGCGCGCTGCTCACCACACAAGGTTGGACCTGGTTGAACTGGGGCTCATTGGTCCCAGTTGCCTTGACAGGCTTGGGCTTGTGGTGGCTCGCCATAAGAGGGTTGACCAACAGCATACAGGCCATAAATGCTAAATAATACATATTTAAATACTATTAATTTGT
>CALBWZ010000009.1 GCA_937893415.1 uncultured Comamonadaceae bacterium
CTGTTGTTACCAAGTGACATCAACACCATGGCACCACGTTTAACCAGCACGGCAGCGCGCACATCGTGTCGGCGCACAGGGCTGCCTGCTGCAACGTCTCTAACCAATTCGGCATCAACAGCTTGTTCTAAAGCCTTCAAGGCATTATTTGTGGGAGTTTTTTTATCGGCAGGGCGCAGGCTCAGCATGGCAGGCGAGAGCCGAGTGCCTCTGGTCAAGTGCTGGTTGGCTACAACCACCCATTCGGCGGGTTGAACTTCAGCGGGTGCGCTGGCTGTTTCGCTAGCCAATGACAAGGTGCTACGTGTTTTGACAAACAGTTGCCAATTGGGTTGGGGGCAACGCACACGTAAATTGGTCGCTTGGCCAAATGGGGCGTCGATGTTTAGCGCACGCTCGCATGTTGGCACGATGATCCTGTCGTCAAGCGCGGCCAACTCCAAGCTGGGCTCGTTGGGCACATTCGCCTGACCCCACTGGGCCACAGCTGTCGCCAAAGCTTGTTCAGATGGCGTGGTCGCGTGGCTGAGCACCGGCGCTTGCAGCAGCAACGCGGTAGTCACCAACGTTGGTAGTAAAAAGCGGCACGACATTTGCGTGGTCTTTTCCAGTATTTGAGGGTGACGAAGTGTTGACATAGATCATACATAGCAAAAAGCAGACCAGCTTTTTAGTATGGCAGTCACCACCTAATATCTATCAAGCTTTGATTTATATGGCAATTTTGCAATGTCAAAACGTAAAGGATGCAGCCCGTGAGCCTCGTAACGCAAGACAACACAGCAGCACTGCAGGCGAGTAACCGCCAGCCAAACAGTGGACGGGTGTTGCATGTTGACAAGCCGGCATGGGCTGGGCAAGCGCCAGCGACCAACACAAACACCTCCCATCAGCCAGCAGCTAAGCCTTTTTCGCATGCCATGCAGCAAGCCACGGCGCCCTCAGCCTCTACGGGTCTGGTGCTGTTTCAGACACAAGCCGCAGCGCCGCACCAGCCATCTGTTGTGAATGTAGCAGCAGCGGGTCAAGACGATACCAGCGTCAAAAAAGGCGACACCCTCATCAGCGTCGTGCAGCAAGCCGCTGCCGCTCAAGGTAAAACCGTCAGCAATGCGCAAGCTTGGCAGATGGCTAAACACTTGGCCGTCAGCAACGGCATTGACAACCCCAATCTCATTCACCCTGGTCAACGCTTGCGCATGAACAGCTTGGGTGGCCTGATGGCAGCCCTGCCCACCAGCGGTGTGTTCGCCTCTGCAGCGGGCAAGGCCTCTGGACAAGTCATCAGCACACAAGCCGCATTGGCGCTGCGCATGACCACGGCATTGTCTGCCAGCTCGCTTAATATACTGCAGCGCAGCAATGAAAGCGCCGGCGGGAGCAACCTCTTGTTTGGCGGCAATGCCAGTGTGTCTGGTGCCACCGCAGAGCGTGCTGGCCAAGCGGCGATCGTTCATCCGGGGCAAGCGAGGAGGCTGACGCACACCCCCGTCCTTGATAAAACCTTGCAACGCGCCGTGGACAAGGGCTTTATGAGTTCAGCTGAAGTGCCGCGCGTGCAACAGAAAATTGTCGCGATGGCTCAAAAACACAAATTTTCCCCAGACGACTTTGCACGCCTCACGCTCATGGAGAGCGACGGCATGAACCCCAAATCGACCAATGGCAGTTGCCACGGCATTATTCAGTTCTGTGACGGTGACAACCGCGGCGCAGCCTCCGTGGGCTTTGCCAACAACCCACGCGCTATTTTGAACATGAGCACCTACAACCAACTCGACTTGGTTGACCAATATTTTGACGAAGTAGGTGTCGGTAAACAAGGCCCTGCGCGCTTAGACGATTTGTACCTCAGCGTGCTGACACCTGCTGCTAGGCAAGAAACCAGGCGTCATGTGGCCTTGGACATCGCTGGCACGCAAGCCACCTACTTACACGTTGGCAAAGACCGCGACAAACCTATCACGCGTCAATCTATTTGGGTGGGCTTACACCACAACGCCAAGCAGCGCCTACGCGACGTGGAGCTCAATCCTGTAGCTGCCACGGGTCGCACCGCCCGCCTAAGCGCCTACAACACCGCGCAGCAGGCACAGCAAGTCGCCCTGCGCTAAAGCCCTTGCAGTCCGCAGTTGTTTCACGATGCTTCGCCATGTCACAACACCCCACCTTGTCGCACAAGACATGATGTGGTGGGAGCAGAGCTGAGCCGCGGTGCGTTCGGTAAACCGGCTCAGGTGCTGAGCCATGCGCAGCCCAACACCTACAACCGCCAAGCGGCAATGCGTTGCCGCTGATACGTCAAAAACACCTTGGCACAGCTATTGCATAACTTGTATCAATTGACAAGTGTCATGTCGTCAAACGACACAAAACTGTTAACGGTATCGACAGCGACGCTTTGAACTTGAGCGCACTGTAATCAAAGATTGATGTGTAAGGAGCTCTCATGGATTTGTTGAACAACGCATTAGGCATTCACGAACGCGCGCTGCAAACAAGAAGCCAGCGCCTGGAGTTGCTTGCCCAAAATATTGCCAACGCAGATACGCCGCAATACAAGGCGCGTGATCTTGATTTTAAAAAGGTCATGTCTGGCGAGATGTCGCAGCCTATGCAGGCCACGCAAAGCAATCACTACAAAGCTGGAGAGATGCCCGGTAACGACGGCTTGGTGTACCGCACACCGTTCAACACATCGTTTGATGGCAACACAGTCGAGATGAGTGTGGAACAGTCCAACTACGGTAAAGCCTCGGCTGATTATCAGGCGACCTTGAGTTTCTTAGAGAGCCGTGTAAGCGGTATTCGCAAAGCCCTCAGGGGCGACTAATGCGATTAATGCAGCAGGATAAACAGGAGTTAAATCATGTCTATAAGTAATATTTTTGGTATCGCCGGCACCGCACTCAACGCGCAGTTGGTGCGCATGAACGCCACGGCCTCCAACCTAGCCAATGCCGGCTCTGTGGCTGGCACGGAGGCGGAAGCCTTTAAAGCCAAGCGGGTTGTATTCAAAGCATTGGTTAACGAAAACATGACCAATTCTGGCGCTCAATATGTGGGCGGCGTGAAGGTAGACCGCATGCAAGACGACGGTATTCCGATACAAGCCATGTACGACCCTGGCAACCCTTTGGCTGATGAGGGCGGCTATGTCTATCCATCTAACGTGAATGAAGTCACTGAAATGGTGGAGATGATGGCCTCGGCACGCTCATATCAAAACAACGTGGAAGTCGTCAACACCG
>CALBWZ010000010.1 GCA_937893415.1 uncultured Comamonadaceae bacterium
CGCGGAACGGCCGAGACAAACGGTCTATAACCTGGTCATTAACAGTCAATTTGCCCTGCTGGATGAGTTGTGCAACTTCGGCGCTGTTAGATGCCTTGCGTTGATCAATGATGGGAATATACCGGTCAGTCATAGCTGCTGTTGTCTAAATGTTTGTCATACGTTTGAAGAATTAAAAAGCGCAAAACCTCAAAGGCTTTGCGCTTTTTTCAAAGTGCCCATACGGATTGGGACACGAGGCTTCTTTTAATTATCCACCATGGATTTGCATCATGAGTGGGACAATTAGCAAGGCGACAATGTTGATGATTTTAATGAGCGGGTTGATTGCCGGGCCAGCCGTATCTTTATAAGGGTCACCTACTGTGTCTCCTGTTACTGCTGCTTTATGTGTTTCAGAACCCTTACCGCCGTAATTGCCATCTTCTATGTATTTCTTAGCGTTGTCCCATGCGCCACCACCCGTGCACATTGAAATGGCCACAAACAGACCTGTAACTATGGTGCCCATTAACAGCCCACCTAAAGCGGCGGGACCTAAAATCAAACCGACCAAAATGGGTGCGACGACCGGCAACAAAGAAGGAATCATCATTTCCTTGATGGCCGCCGTTGTGAGCAGGTCCACAGCGCGGCCATATTCTGGTTGTTGTGTGCCATCCATGATGCCGGGTATCTCTTTAAATTGGCGGCGAACTTCAACCACAACGGATCCGGCAGCTCGACCTACAGCCTCCATGGCCATGGCACCGAACAGGTAGGGGATCAAACCACCTATAAATAGCCCGATGATGACCATGGGGTTACTCAAGTCAAACGACACCGCTTTGCCGTAAGCTTCTAGCTTGTGCGTGTAGTCCGCAAATAAAACCAGGGCAGCCAATCCAGCTGAGCCGATGGCATAGCCTTTTGTAACGGCTTTTGTGGTGTTGCCCACCGCATCAAGCGGATCAGTGATGTCGCGCACGCTGGCAGGCATATCAGACATTTCGGCAATGCCTCCTGCATTGTCTGTAATCGGGCCATAGGCATCGAGCGCCACGACTATGCCTGCCATGCTGAGCATAGATGTCGCTGCGATAGCGATGCCATACAAGCCAGCGAATTGGTGAGCGGTCCAGATCGCTAGGCACACAAACAGAACAGGCCATGCCGTTGAACGCATAGAAACGCCCAAGCCTGCAATGATGTTGGTGCCGTGCCCAGTCGTAGACGCCTGTGCGATGTGTTTAACCGGTGGGTACTGCGTACCCGTGTAGTACTCCGTTATCCAAACCAGTCCAGCCGTGAGCACCAGGCCTACTGTGCACGACGCAAAGAGCGCCATTTGGCTGCCACTTGCGCCCAACGCGTCGTCGGGAATCAGCCACATGGTGACGAAGTAAAACGCGACCAGCGACAGGCCGCCTGCCACGGCCAAACCTTTGTACAACGCGGGCATAACGTTTTTCATGCCGGGAGTTGCTTTGACAAAAAAGCAGCCAATGATAGAGGCGATGATGGATACAGCGCCCAAAGCAAGTGGGTAAGTAACCGCGTTGATGCCTGCGCCACCCACCATCAGGGCACCCAATACCATGGTTGCAATCAGAGTGACCGCGTAGGTTTCGAAGAGGTCAGCGGCCATACCAGCACAGTCGCCAACGTTGTCGCCAACGTTATCGGCGATCACTGCGGGGTTGCGCGGGTCATCCTCGGGAATGCCTGCTTCGACTTTGCCAACCAAGTCGGCACCCACGTCTGCGCCCTTGGTGAAAATGCCGCCGCCCAAACGTGCAAAGATCGAGATTAATGACGAGCCAAATGCAAACCCAATCAGCGGGTTGATTTGTTCAGCCAACGCAGAGCCCGTGGTTTGGGGAGCGTTGCCGACTAAAAACCAGTAAAACCCTGTGACTCCAAGTAAGCCAAGACCGACTACCAGCATGCCCGTGATGGCGCCACCTCGAAATGCCACATCAAGCGCTGGGCCTATACCCTTTGTTGCAGCTTGTGCTGTGCGCACGTTTGCCTTTACAGAAACGTTCATACCAATAAAACCGCAGGCGCCCGACAGGACTGCGCCAATCACAAAGCCGACAGCGCTCGTGGGGTCCAAAACCACAGCGATCAGAATCGCAAGAATGACACCGACCACTGCAATCGTTTTGTATTGTCGCGCCAAATACGCAGCAGCACCGGTTTGAATTGCGGTCGCTATTTCTTGCATGCGAGGCGAGCCCGCATCTTGGGAAAGAATCCAACGTCGTGCCCACACCCCATAAGCGACAGCTATGAGTCCACACACGACAGCCAGGGTCAGCGCTAAATTACCAGCCATAAAAATCTCCAAGGTTGTAACTTTGTTCCAGTGGTGCAAAACAGCAGGCACCACCGCTGAGTTGCTTCCTCACCGTTGTTACAAGCTTGTAGGGTAGGTAATTGGCCAACAATTTGAATATAAATCAATGTGTATGTCGATGTGGTGACTTTGGCGTCACCTGTGTGTAGATTTAGGGTAAGCACTTATAGGTAAAATACCCATTTCAAAATCCTATTCCTTTACATTTAAGCAACGCTAGCATGTCTTTAAACCTTGTGTCTTATGGCCCTGACGCGCCAAATACGTTCAATGTCATCATTGAAATTCCCATGAATGCTGATCCGATCAAGTACGAGGTCGACAAAGAAACTGGCGCGATTTTTGTTGATCGTTTTATGAGCACATCCATGCACTACCCGACAAATTACGGTTATGTGCCTAAGACATTGTCTGGTGATGGCGATCCTGTTGATGTATTGGTCATTACACCTGTGCCTTTGCTGCCTGGCGTTGTGGTGACTTGCCGCGCAATTGGCATTTTGAAAATGGAGGATGAAGCTGGCGAAGATGGGAAAGTGTTGGCAGTTCCAATCGATAAATTGTTGTCAATTTATAGTCAGTGGCAAAAACCGGAAGATATGAACCCGATGCGGCTCAAAACAATCGCACACTTTTTTGAGCATTACAAAGATCTTGAAGAAGGCAAATGGGTCAAGATATTGGGTTGGGAAGGACCTGATGCTGCACGCAAAGAAATTGTAGATGGTATTGCCAACTACAACGCAGCCTGAGTCTGGTTCGCACCGTAGGACAGCAGCGACCTTGCGCCGTGCAGTGTGAACGGCCCATTGTTTTCGTTCTCTTGTACCAGCAGTATGCCCATCCAGCGATCAGTGCGCTGTGGGCCTATAGCGATTGGCTGGCCTTGAACGGGTTTCGAGCTTGCAGGTCTTGCACATAGGCCTGCATGCCTTGGGTTTCGCGTTCCAAGTAGCGGTCTACGGCATCGGCGAACGACGGGTGCGCCAGCCAATGTGCGCTGTAAGTTGTTTGTGGCATCAAAGCCCTGGCCATTTTGTGTTCGCCTTGGGCACCGCCTTCAAAACGTTGCACGCCATTCTCTATGCACCACACCAGTGGCTGGTAGTAGCAGGCTTCAAAGTGCAAGCAATCTACCCTGGCCAATGCGCCCCAGTAGCGGCCAAAAGCAGCAACTGGTTGTCCGTGGCCATCAACTTCTAAGCCCACCAAACTGCAAGCAAATGCTTGGTTGGTGTCTGTGTAGGCAACAAACATCACCCAGTTTTCAGGCATGTGGTCGCGCATGGCTTCAAAAAATGCCGGCGTCAGGTAGGGCGCATTGCCGTGCTCTACATAAGTTTGTTCATAGCAGCGGTAAAACAACGCCCAGTCTTGCTCTGTGATGGCCAGGCCGCGTTTGGACTCAAACCTGACGCCCGCATCGGCTACTTTGCGCCGCTCTTGTTTTATTTTTTTGCGTTTGTCTTGCGTCATGCTCGCCAAAAACGCGTCAAAGCTGGCGTAGCCTGGCGCGGTGTTGTGCCAGTGAAACTGCACAGTTTGTCGCATAAGCAGGCCTTGAGCTTGGCATGCTTCGCGGTCGCTGTCGTCGATAAACAAGGCGTGCATGGACGACACACCCAAGTCTTTGCAGGTGGCCAGCGTGGCTACCAGCAAAGCGGTCTTGTTTGCCTGGGTTGCTGCAATCAGGCGTGGGCCCGGCACTGGGGTGAAAGGGGGGGCAATGACCGCCTTGGGGTAGTACGCCAAGCCGTGCTCTTGGTAGGCTCTGGCCCAAGCGAAGTCGAACACATATTCGCCGTAAGAGTGCGCTTTGATGTACATGGGGCACACCCCCACCAGTTGCTCTTGCGCATTACGGGTGTCCCACAAGCTCACGAAATAGGCTTGCCAGCCCGTTTGAGCTACAGCGCTGGCGCTGTTGTGCATGGCTGCCAAGTAGGCATGGCGAACGAAGGGATTTAGGGCTCCATTCGCGGACTGGCCGTGTTGGTTGCAGGCGGTCAGCAAGCTGTCCCAATGG
>CALBWZ010000011.1 GCA_937893415.1 uncultured Comamonadaceae bacterium
TCTCTCACTAGAGCACCTATGCGCTCTTGGGCAATTAACTGCTGAACGGTTGTCAGCCACAGGTCGCCTTCGGGTGTGCAGAGCAGCTTGGCGTCTTGATGTGGCGGGGCGGAGCCACGTGCATCAACAGCGACCTGGGGCACTCTGTCATTGCTGGCTTGTCGCACTGGCATGCGCGTGGTTGGGACAGCAATCGCGATTGGCTCTGGGGAAAGGATGGGTGCAACCAGTTGCGCTGTTGCAGCTGGGGCAATTGGTGCTGACGCAGCAGTTGGTGCTGGTGCGACAACAGACACAGTTTCAACAGATGCGGCGTTCTCGAACTGTGCATCATGGTGTGATGGGTGTGCAACTGCGCCACGAAGCTGCACAGGCTCACCAACACCATGGTCGTGAGCTGCAATGGGCTGTGTCGTGGCGGCAGCATCTTCAGCCGCCGGTTTGTTTGTGGGTTCCGGTTGGGTTTGCGTGTGCGCTTTGCTGTCGTTATCGCTGGAAACACGCAATCCAATTTGAAGCGCTTCCTCTGGCGTTGCGGCCAGCGGCTTGGTCACTGCATGTGGTGCTACAACGCTTTTGTCGGTAGGGGCTGCTGAATTATTCAGGCTTTTTTTTTCAGCCGATGCTTGGACTGCTCCTGGTTTAAACGCCAGCAAACGCAACAAAATCATTGTCAACGCTGCGTATTCATCTGGTGCCAAGCCCAAGTCTCCACGGCCATGTATGCACAAGCTGTATAGCAGTTGTGTTTCATCTGCTGGCATTGTGTCAGCCAGCGTTTTGAGCTGCGCGTAGTCGGGATCAGAGTCATCACCCGCACCGGTCACTTGCAGCACAGCCATGCGCTGTAGCACAGCGGACATGTCGTCCAATGTGGTGGCGGCACTCAAGCCCTGCAAGCGTGCTGCGTCAACCATGGCAACGACATCAGCGCCCCGATTGTCTGCCAACGCTTGTATAAGATTAAACACATGGCTGGCGTCTACAGCTCCTAACATTTGACGTACTGGTTCTTCGTGCAGCGAACCAGCACCAAACGCAATGGCTTGGTCCGCCAAACTCAAGGCGTCACGCATAGACCCCTGCGCGGCTTTGCCAATAATACGCAACGCAGCCAACTCGAAAGGCACAGCCTCATCAGCCAGCACATGTTGCAAATGGTCCACCACTGTTTGAGCAGGCATTGGACGCAGGTTGAACTGCAAACACCGCGACAACACGGTAACCGGCACTTTTTGCGGGTCGGTGGTGGCCAGCACAAACTTCAAGTACTCGGGTGGCTCTTCTAGCGTTTTCAACATGGCGTTAAACGCCGGGTTGGTCAGCATGTGAACCTCGTCAATCATGAACACTTTGAAGCGGCCTTGCACGGGTTTGTATACGGCTTGCTCCAACAAGCTTTGAATTTCATCAATGCCTCGATTAGACGCGGCGTCTAACTCGGTGTAGTCGACAAATCTGCCTTGGTCAATATCGGTACACGCCTGACACACGCCACAAGGCTGATCAGTGATGTCGCCTTGTCCATCAACGCCCACGCAGTTGAGTGACTTGGCCAAGATTCGAGACACCGTGGTTTTACCCACACCGCGTGTACCCGTGAACAAGTAAGCATGGTGCAAGCGCTGTGAGCGCAAGGCGTTGCTCAGCGCCTGGACGACGTGCTCTTGCCCCACCAACTCAGAGAAGTTACGCGGTCTGTATTTACGTGCAAGAACGGTATAAGCCATAGACTTTATTCTATGTGCAATGAGGTGCGCGCTTGAAAGAAAAGGGTAAGAACAGCGTCGACATAAACTTTTTCTGGCCGTTACAATAGTGGGTGACGGGCCTCCCCGCATGGTGAAGCGGCCAACCGGGTCAGATGGGGAACCAAGCAGCCCTAACTGTGAATCCAGTGCCGGGGTCAAGGCTCGTCACCCTCCCCTCTGTTATCGCAACAGAATCAAGGGGTTTGGGCGGCTGCTGTCGATATTGTGCTGGTTTGTGTCACTTTTTGTGTCACTTTTATCGGTATATCAGCCATGAATCACTCACTTGGTGTCTTTGAGCGCAAGGGGCATTACTGCATGCGCTTTGTAGTCCCAGTCAACCAACATACAACAGTGACCCGCTATTTATGCATTTATTTCTACAGGTATTGTTTGCAATACATCACATCAAAGACAGGACCTATTTACCTCTACAAGGCTAAGACATACCAGTGAGGCCTAGATGCTGGGTGCTGGGTGAACCAACCGACTTAAATCGTTATCGCGGGTAATAATTCGAACGTCAAGGTCATAACGACCCGGTCGTCT
>CALBWZ010000012.1 GCA_937893415.1 uncultured Comamonadaceae bacterium
ATGAGCAATGCAAGGGCCATAAAGCCCACACGCCCCAGTCCATGGTCTGGAATGGACGAAATGCCCAACTCGCCGCCCAAGAACTCTTGCTGACGAACGATGCCCACAAAAAGAAAGCCTACGCCCATGGTCGTGATGGCCAAAAAATCAGCGCGCACCCGCAATGAAGCCAGTCCAACAATCACGCCCAGTAGACCCGCCAGGACCATGGACACGGGCAAGGTGGCGAGAAATGGCCATCCTGCTTTTCCCAGCATGGCGGCAGCGTAAGCGCCGATGCCCTGAAAGGTGGCATGACCCAAACTAATCTGGCCGCAAAACCCAGTGATCAAATTCAGCGAGAGTGCGAACATCACGGCGATGGCCATCGTCGTGATCAGTGAGATTTCATAATTCATAGTGTGTCCTTCTGAGTCAGCTGCGGGCAAACAAGCCCTGAGGACGCACCATCAACACCGCAATCAAAAAGGCAAACGCTATGGCATTGCGGTCAAGAATGTCGCCAAGATAAATGGTTCCAAAAGCCTCAATAACCCCGAGCAACAGAGCGGCAGCAAGCGTGCCTGGTACCGAGCCAAGCCCGCCAAGTACGATGATTGCCAGTGCTTTGTAAGATGTCACGCTACCCATCGTGGGCTCGACCAAATTATTCAAAAGAGCAACCCAAACACCCGCAAATCCCGCCAAGGCCGAGCCCACGAAGAAGTTAATGTCGCGCACTTTGCGCAAAGAAATCCCAAACGATTGCGCCATCTGCGGGTCTGAGACAGTGGCTTGACAGGCAATACCAATTCGGGTGCGCGCCTGGAGCCAAGCAAGCACACCAATGATGGATGCCGTACTGACCATCACCAGTATCTCGGCCAGCTTGAATTGAAGCCCCCAACCGAGCACAAATTGTTCTTGCAAGGCTGGATTGGTGAAGGACATACCCTGAGCACCAAAGATGATGCGAAAAGCTTCTTCGGAGGCGATGAACAACCCAATGGATGCAATCAGCGCGACATAAGGCGGCTTGCTGAGCAATGGTTGGTAAGCCAATCGGAACATGGCCACGCCGCCAAAACCTGCTACCAAGGCTGCAATCAAAAAGCTCAATGCCAAGCTTCCACTTGCGTTACACACCAACACACCGACATAACCGCCGAGCGTGAACAGCGTCGCGTGCGCCACGTGAAGAATACGCAAAAGACCGTAGACCAAGGTCAGCCCTAACGCCACGAGGGCGTAGATGCTGCCTTGAATCAGGCCCTGCGCGACGAGTTCAATCGCGAGCATGGGTGTGTTCCTTGACTACTTGGCTTTTGTGGGCGGCGCAAGCAACACGGGGTCTGAAATAATCGAATGGCGGCGGAAGGCCTTGTCTTTGACAATCTGCACTTGGATGTCTTTCTTCACTTCGTGCAGGTCATTGAATTCGAGTTTGCCGATGGGCATGTCGTACCTGCCCGACGCAATCGCATCACGCAGAGCGGCGCCGCCTTTTCCAGCTGTCTTTCTCAAACCCTCAATAACGACTGCTGTGGCAGTAAAGGACGAGGCCGCCACCATGTCTGCACCTAAATTTGTTGCCTTACGGTAATCAGCCAGAAAGGCGACAGTGGCCGGCGCAGTGGAATCTCGGTCCAGAGAGGTGGTGACGTAGGTCCCCTCAGAAGCCGGGCCCGCGATTTCAATGAACTTGTCGGAGTCATAACCCTCTTGGCCAATTATCGGCGCGGTCACACCGGCGGCTCGCAGTTGACTCACCAACGGCCCCGCTGTAAAGAAGTAACCAGAGGCGTAGATGATTTCTGGGTTGTCGGATTTGATCTTGCTCACAAGAGGTCCAAACTGACGATCAGAGATGACATATTCATATTCGTTAATGATGTTGAGACTGAGCTTTGGCGCAGCCTCCTTGAATCCCGCTGTAAGGGCCTGTCCAAAATCGTTTTTCAGCGTCACAATCACGACGTTTTTCTTGCCCAGGTTCTGCACCAGCTTTGCACCACCACGGCCTTGCACCTCGCCCATAGCTGACACTCGGAACATATAGTCGCCTGCCAAGGTGATGTCAGGATGGATGGCGTAAGCCACAACATAGGGGGTTTGAGCGCGTTGAAAAATAGAGGCAGCAGCGCGAGTGGAGCCTGAATAAGACCCCGAGACAGCTGCCACCACCTGGTCTTTTTCGACCATCTTTGTGGCTGACGGAACAGCTTCTTTGGGTGTGGCCTGATCGTCATACACAACAAGTTCAATTTTTTGCCCCGCCACACCGCCCTTGGCATTGGCTTGAGCAACGGCCAACTTGGCACCCTCCAGCGCTGATTTGCCATCCGCCGCGGCAAAACCAGTCAATGGGACGTTAAAGCCCACCTTGAGTTGCGCCCAGCCAGGTGAAGTAATCAGAGCCACCGCAGCAGCGACGGTCATTAAGGAAAAGCGAGCAGTGCGGAATTTCATGATTAAGTCCTTTCGGGTTATAGCGTTGCTTTGAAGTTGATTCTTTAAAAGTTGTTAGATTGACCGCTTTGTATAGACAATTGGCTAATTTTCGCAAATATTGTCTATACAACTCTACGATCTTTAGAGTAAGTAGAGCTAAGATTCGTGTCAATGCTCATCATAGAAACCGCGGGAAAACACCTAAAAAATGCCCAAAACAACGCTGCCGACCAAACGCCAACCCGCCTATCAGGCCATTAAGGACCATGTTTTGTCCAAGATTCGTGATGGTGCGTGGACCGATGGTGACGCCATACCTGCCGAAGAGAGCTTGGCACGTCAATTTGGTGTTTCGCGCATGACAGTCAACCGTGCTATTAGGGAGTTATCAGACGAGCAAGTCGTTAAACGCATTCAAGGCTCAG
>CALBWZ010000013.1 GCA_937893415.1 uncultured Comamonadaceae bacterium
ACGTCGGCCAGCATCAACCTCACCATGGTGGGAATTGACGGCAAACCTGTGCCAAAGTCGCTGCGTCAAATGCTTGAAGAGTGGGTGAGTTTCAGACAATCGACCATTGCCAAGCGCAGCGACAACCGTTTGCGTAAAGTCCTAGATCGCATACACATTTTGGAAGGTCGCCAAACGGTGTTGCTCAACATCGACGAGGTGATAGCCATCATTCGTCAAAGTGATGAGCCCAAAGCGGGTTTGATTGAGCGCTTTGGCCTGTCGCAAAGACAAGCAGAGGATATTCTTGAAATTCGCTTGCGCCAACTGGCCAGGTTAGAGGGTATCAAAATTGAGCAAGAGTTGCTCAAGCTGCGCGACGACCAAGCCCGCTTGCAAGATATTTTGAACAACCCCAACAGCTTGAAAAAGCTGATGATCAAAGAAATTGAAGCCGATGCCAAGGCCTTTGGCGATGAACGTCGCACCTTGGTACAGGCCGAAAAACGCGTGGTTGCTGAAATCAAAATTATTGATGAACCTGTCACCGTGGTCGTGTCTGACAAAGGCTGGGTGCGCACCCGCACAGGCCACGGACACGCCCCTGATGTGTTCGCCTTCAAGGCTGGCGATACCTTGTATGGTGCGTTTGAATGCCGCAGCGTCGACACGCTGATTGTCTTTGGGAGTGCAGGGCGTACCTACTCTATTCCCGTGTCAGCGTTGCCAGGCGGTCGTGGCGACGGTCAACCCATCACCACGCTGATAGAGCTTGAAGCTGGCACCCAGCCCATTCACTATGTGGCGGGCAGTTCAAGCACGGGCTACGTGCTGTCTACATCTGATGGTTATGGTTTTGTGGCGCAGGTGCAAGACATGGTCAGTCGGCAAAAGGCGGGTAAGTCTTTCCTGAATGTGGCCGCAGGCGCAACGCTAAACCGTCCCAGCGCCCTGCTGGGCAAAGCGCGCATGGTCGATGGCCAACTTGAAAGCGATGAGCTGCAAATGGCCACCCACATTGCCTGCGCATCGACCGGTGGACGGGTGCTGACCTTTGAGTTGCGCGAGCTCAAGCACATGGCCAAAGGTGGGCGTGGTTTGATGCTGATTGACCTCGAAGCCAAAGACACGCTGGCAGGAGCAGCCGCATATGTGCGCAGCGTCAGCATCAGTGGCATTGGACGTGGTGGTAAACAGCGCGAAGAAACGCTTGAGATTCGCAGTCTGAACAACGCCAGAGGCGTTCGTGCACGCAAAGGGAAAATGGCTGATTTGGGCTTCAAGCCCAATGCGGTAGAACGAGTCGTTTAACGAATCACCAACTCATGCAGGTCATGGGTGGGTGCCTCGTGGATGGTTTTGAAGTACAAGGCCAGAGTGTCTTTAACCGTCCTAAACGCCAATTCGTCCCAGGGTATCTCGCTTTCTGTGAACAGCTTGACTTCTTGGGATTCGATACCAGGGTCGAATTGGTTGCTGGTCAGAGCGGCCCTGTAGAAAAAATGCACTTGACCGACGTGGGTCACGCTGATGAGCGTAAACAACGAACCCATTGTGAACTGTGCCCCGGCTTCTTCAACCGTTTCGCGCGCCGCGCCTTCTGCTGCTGACTCATTCATTTCCATAAAGCCAGCTGGCAACGTCCATTTGCCTTTGCGCGGCTCAATGTTGCGCTTGCACAGCAACACCTGCGGTTCTTTGCCATCCAACCATATGGGAATGGTTCCCACTACATTCAGTGGGTTGATGTAATGCACTGTTGCGCACTGGGTACACACAGTGCGCAGTTTGGTGTCGCCATCATCTGGCAAGCGCTGGGCAGTGGGTGAGCCGCAAGCGCGGCAAAATTTGGCATATCTATCAGCTTGCATGGCTCAGCACTACTAAAAAATTTGGAAGACCACCAAGGCAATGGATGGGAAGAACACCAGCAAGGCAATGCGCACGAAGTCAGAGGCCAAGAATGGCAGTATGGTTTTGAAAATCTCCTTCATAGGTACGTGTTTCACCATCGCGCTAATGATAAACACGTTCATGCCAACCGGTGGCGTGATGAGGCCAACCTCTACGACCATCAGGGCCAAAATACCAAACCATATGGCCTTGTCGTCAGCCCCCAAACCCCATAAATCTATACCCATGATGATGGGGAAGAAAATTGGAATAGTGAGCAAAATCATTGACAAACTGTCCATGATGCAGCCCAGTATCAAGTAAATGATGATGATGACTGCTAGCACACCCAGTGGTGGCCAGTTCAACCCAACCACCCAGTTGGCCAGTTCGGTATGCACTTGAGTCAGGGCTAGAAACACATTCAAGATGTCTGCGCCTAACAAAATCAAAAAGATCATGCCGGTGGCACCCGCCGCGCCGTAAAGGCAATCTAAGAAACCGCGGCCCTTGAGTCCGCCTGATGTCCAGGCCACGATGGCAGTGGCCAATGTGCCAATGGAGGCAGCTTCTGTAGGCGTAAAAATCCCACCATATATACCGCCAATGACGACAATAAAAATCAAAATCACTGGCCACGTTTCACTTAAAGCTTTCAAGCGCTGCATCCACGTAAACCTGACGCCGCGCGGCGCGTCTTCCGGGCTTATGCGGGCAATGATGCTGATGACGATCATGTATCCCACTGCTGCAAGCAGGCCCGGGATAAAGGCCGCTAAAAACATTTTGGCAATATTTTGCTCGGTGATGATGGCGTAAATGACCAGTGGCACTGACGGCGGAATCAGTATGCCCAAGGTGCCACCAGCTGCTATGGCCGCCGCCGATAAACGCTCAGAGTAGCCATGTTTTTTAAGTTCCGGCAGGGCGACTTGACCCATGGTTGCCGCCGTGGCCAGAGACGATCCACAAATGGCACCAAAGCCTGCGCAGGCTGTCACAGCGCCCATGGCCATGCCGCCGCGCCAGTGACCAATCATGGCGTTGCCGGCTTTAAAAAGGGCTTTGGACAAGCCGCCGTGTGTGGCGAACTGCCCCATCAACAAAAACAGGGGTACCACCGATAAATCGTAAATCGAGTAGCGCGCGTAGGCAGCTCCCTTAAAGTAATTGAGCAACGGGTCAAGACCTGCAACCATGGTGTAGCCCACAGAGCCAGTGAGTAGCATGGCTACACCTATGTGAACACGCAGCGCGAGCAATAGAAGCATGAAGGCAAACATCAACCCGCCCAGCTCGATTCCAGTTAAACCCATCATGAGCGCAGGCTCCTAATGTCTTTTATGCAGTGGTAGCCAGCAATAAGACCCAACAATAAAAATGACGGCACCATTGGCGCGTAGCCCCACCATGTGGGAATATTTAGCATCAGTGAGGCATCCCAACCGTCCATTAAGTCCACCATGTTCACCCACATACGCCACGAAAAAGTCAGGGCAAAAACGCACAACAAGGCAGCCGCAATGGCGTCTAACGTCAATACAACAGTGTGGTTCGCTTTGGCGGTAAAAAAGTCGACGATGACGTGTCCTCGCACCCATTGCGTGTAGGGCAATGCCAGACTCACTGCGGCGGCGCAGGCGATTTGAACCAGCTCATAGTCGCCCATAACAGGGGCATCAAAAAAAGTTCTACCAACTATGCTTGTCAGCGACATCAAGGCCATACCTATGAGGGTAATGCCCGATAAAACAGCAAAAATTTTGGCTGCTGCGCCTAAAAATTGACCAAGTCCAGTGTCTGGCTCGGTATCGGTGGCGGTTGAGAGAATGAGGTCAGCCAAAGCAGAAAGTCTCCAAGGTGTTTACACAGTCAGTGTAAAGGGTGCGGGTAGTGGTTTTCATGCGCATAAAAAAAGGCGGAGAACTTCTCCGCCCTTTATCAGGTAAAGCATCAGAGCTGGTCAAGCCCGAGTTGGTCTTTACCAGAGTTTTTGCTTGGCTTTATTTGGTGTTAGCCATGATCATGCTGCGTGCAGACTCCAGCATTTCTTGACCATTTTTGTAGCCACGCTTGCCCATGTCATCTACCCAACCTGCGGACAAATCAGCGGTTGCAGCGTCCCACTTCTTCAACTCAGATGCAGGAATGATGGTGATTTTTTGGTTGGGTGCAGCTTCGAACTTCTTCTTACCAGGTGCATCATTGCCAGCTTGAGTTTTACCCAAGAAAGCAGAGTACTCGCGACCAGAATTTTTGTCGATGACGGCTTGCAAATCGGCTGGCAACGAGTCGTATTTGGCCTTGTTCATAGGCACAACAAATACGGTGGTGTACAGCGCGTTGTAGCTGGGATCTGGCTCAGATGTGAAATTGGTCAGTTCTTGCACGCGCAGGCCAGGGGCTACTTCGTAAGGAATCACAGCACCGTCGATTACGCCTTTAGACAAGGCCTCTGGTACGGCTGGCACAGGCATAGGAACAGGTGTTGCACCTAAATTTTTCAGCATTTTGGTGATTTGTGCTGTTGGACCCCGGAGTTTCTTGCCTTTGAAGTCAGCCAGTGTGGTGATGGGCGCTTCGCGGGTAAAGATAATGCCTGGGCCGTGCACGTGAACCGCCAACAGCTTGACATCTTTGAATTCGTCAGTCGCGTATTTTTGTGCAAAGTCCCAAGCCGCGCGGCTGGTAGCCTCGGCGTTGGTCATCATGAAGGGCAGTTGAAAGACTTGAA
>CALBWZ010000014.1 GCA_937893415.1 uncultured Comamonadaceae bacterium
GGCGCACCAGTTCGCGTCTGGCTGGTGCGCTCACCACTTTTTTCGCAAGGCTTCTTTCGTCACCTCATTCTCCAGCATGGCTTCGGCCAGCAGCCGCTTAAGGCGTGCATTTTCCGTTTCAAGCTCCTTCAGGCGCTTGGCATCAGACACGTTCATGCCGCCAAACTTACTACGCCAGAGGTAGTAACTAGCCTCTGAGAAGCCGTGCCTTCGGCACAACTCGGCAACCGCTAGGCCCGCTTCCGCTTCACGCAGGAAGCCAATGATTTGTTCGTCGGTAAATCTCTTCTTCACGTCCAATCTCCTATCTGTGGGATTGGACTCCAAGATTAGGCGCTACTCAAATCAGGGGGGACGTCGTGTCATTTCCATCTTCGTAGATCATCACCGCCCTAGACCTGCTTACCCTCTGGCGTCGACGATCCGGGTGTACTGCATGCCGCAGTGGTTCGGATTGAGCGACCCAGCGATGGAAGAGGCGCTCTATGAGATTGCTTCCATGCGCAGATTTGCAGATTTTTCTCTGGGCAGCGGCTCGATTCCTGATGAAACTACTATTTTGAACTTTCGGCACCTGCTTGAGAAGCATGGAATGGCTGGGAGAGTCATTGCCTTGATCAACCAATACCTGGTCAGTGTGGGGTACCCAGGTTAGCGTGGGCGGGAGGGTGACCAGTGCCACTAGGAGTGGCAACTTATTACGCAATGCTGCGCCCCTAACCCAGTGCTCACCGTCCCAGCAGCAGTACAAGATGAAGTCTGCCATCGGAAAGTCTGTGTACGGTATCTCTTGCCTTGCGTATTCGTGTCCGTTGCCATCTTCGTAGACCATCACAGCCTTGCTTTCTGTGACCTTGACGCGAACCGAAATAAACCAGTCGGCAGCATGGATTTGGTTCGGCAAGTTGTGCTGGTTTGACGGCCCCATTTCAACCGCGAACCCTCACTCATGGCCCTTTTGGATGTTTTGCGTGCGTCGCATTGACCGGCTCTTTTAGACCTTGCCAAGGCTCTGCCGGGTTTGGCCGCGTGCACTGTTCAAAAAGTCTTCTGACCAGGTTTTCACGCCATAGCTGAGCACCCGCTCTTGGAGTTGACGCATCTTGTAGTGCGCCTCTTCGGTGCTGAGCGACAAGCCGGCCTCCAGCATCTGCACCATGTTGTTTTCGTCGTGGGGGTTGGTCAAGATGGCCCCTTTGAGTTCGACCGCGGCACCTGCAAACTCGGACAAGACCAAAACCCCCGGTGTTTGGTCCACGGATTTGGCCGACACATACTCTTTGCACACGAGGTTCAAGCCGTCGCGCAAGGGCGTGATCCACGCCACATCGGAGGCCAGGTAAAAAGCCATCAGCTCTTCGAATGGCAAGCTCCGGTAAAAGTAGCGCACAGGAGTCCAGTTCATGCTGGCAAAGCTGCCGTTGATGCGACCCACAATGCGGTCCAACTGTTCACGTGTTTGCTCATAAATCACCATGCCCGTGGCGGCAGGGGTGACGATGTTGAGCATGATCACTTTTTCGTGCCATTGCGGGTGCTTTTCCAAAAACCGCTCAAAGGCTTGCATCTTTTCGATGGGGCCTTTGACGTAATCGAGCCGTTCTACAGACAGCACAATTTTTCGTCCGCGCGCCTCGGCGAGCAAATCGCGCATGCCTTGTTGTGTGCGCTCGGTTTTGACCAATTGCGCGATGCGCGCGTTGTCAATGCCCACAGGGTGCGCGCCCACACCGACCAAACCATAAGGTGTTTGCAGTTGCAGCGTCATCTCATCAACACCCAAGGCGCAACCGTAGGTGAGCCAGTCCGGAGCGCAAGAGGTTTTGCTGACCACGCTGCAATTGACGTTTGAGCGAACCACATCGACGAAATTTTCGACATAACGCGGAATGTGAAAGCCGACATAATCGCACTTGAGCAAACTGGCCACAATCTGCCCCTTCCACGGCAGAATGTTGAAGATGTCTGCGCCTGGAAAAGCCGTGTGGTGAAAAAAGCAGATGTGCAAATCGGGCCGCAGTGCGCGCAAATACGAGGGCACCATCCAGAGGTTGTAGTCGTGGATCCAAACCGTCGCACCCTCTTGAGTGGCTGCAGCGGTTGTTTCGGCAAACAAACGGTTGATCTCGCAAAAATGCTGCCAATGGGCATCGTTGAAGGTCACGCGCTCAGGAAATGAAAACAGCACAGGCCACAGCGCCTCTTTGGAAAACTTTTTGTAAAACAGGTCCACATCTTCGGCCGTCAAGGCGACACGACAGACCATCAAGTTGGGGTACAGGTATCGGTCAACCCAGACCTTTTGTTCGAACACGGCGGCATCGGGCGTGCGACTAGCCTGCAAAGACCAAGCCACCCACGCGCCTTCGCGGCGATCTGCAAAGCAGCCCAACAAAGTGGGCAAGATGCCGTTTGGGCTTTTGGGCAATCTGCGCGTGACCCCGGAGTCTGTGGTGGTTTCGTCAAAAGGCTGACGGTGGTAGACCATCACCAACTCGGCATCGCCCTGCGGCGCAATGGTCTCTGCAGGGGCCAGCCCGAGCAAGCGGTGAAAGGCATGGTGCCGAATGGCTTCCAAAATCCCCAGCGGCCCAGCCGCTCGGGCCAAGTGCACCGGCCTGAGCAAGCCATTCATGCGGTCTTGCAGCACAGCGTCTTTCAAAGCTTTTTCGGCATTGCCCACCACCACACCTTTGAGCCCGGTGCGCATGAGTGACAAATCGTTGAGCGTGTCCCCGGCGGTCAACACTTTGTCGGGTGACAGTCCCTCGGCACTCAACAAGCGCATCAGGCTGCTGCCTTTGGACACGCCGCGTGGCAAAAAGTCAAAGTACTTGTTGGCCGACACCAGATGGTCAAGCCCCAAAGACTGCGCCAAGTCTTGTGCTTGCAGCCTGGCCGACTCATGCTCAAAGGTGAAGGAGCACCGGTATTCCTGGGGCACCTCCTGAAAATGTAAGCCATCAATCTGACGGGCCGAGACCAAGATTTGTTCACGACCAGGCCAGCCCTGTGTGAGCTCGTCTTGCAAAGGCAGGATGGGCGCAAAACCATCGCCTTGTCTGCGCAGCAAAGTGCCGCCCACATCGGCAATGATGTAGTCGGGCATGGGGATTGCGGGGTCGTCCAGCAGCGTCAAAATGCTCTCAAAGCCCCGACCGGTGACAAAAATCAGCGCGATGCGCTCTCTGTGCTCGAGAAGCAGGCGGTAAAGCTGCGCACAATCGTGCAGCTTGTCTGGCGGCAAAAAAGTACCATCCAAATCGGTTGCCAAGATGAGTTCAAGTCCAGTGCGTGTGGCGATGGGGGCCTCCAGTCAAGCCTTGTGTAGGTGAAGCGTGCGGGTCGGGAAAGCGAAGTCGATGCCTGCGTGTTCAAAGCTGCGAACGATTGACAAATTGATGGCTTGTTGCACATCCATGTACAAGTCGTAATCGCCGCTCAGCACAAAATAGACCACTTCAAAATCAAGCGAAGACTCGCCAAAAGATTTGAAGTGCGCGCGTCCAAAACTCACCTGGAGTTGGCTTTTGACAATCGCTTCGATGGTGCTTGGAATCTGCGCCAACTGATCGGCCGGGGTCGAATAAGTCACGCCAAAATTGAAGGTGCAACGCCGTTGGCTCATGCGTTTGAAGTTGCGAAGCCGGCTTTGCAGCAAGTCGTTGTTGGCAAAAACAATTTGCTCGCCTGCAAGGCTGCGCAAGCGCGTGGTTTTGAGCCCCACATGCTCCACCGTGCCCACCATGTCGTCGACCATCACGAAGTCGCCAATCACAAAAGGCTTGTCGATGGCAATGGACAAAGAGGCAAACAAATCGGCCAAGATGTTTTGCACTGCCAGTGCCACGGCCACACCGCCAATGCCCAAGCTGGCCACCAAGGCCGTGATGTTCATGCCCAAGTTGTCCAGGGCCATCAGCATCACAATGGCCCACAGCAGCAGCTTGCCCAAGAAGGACAGCAGACCCAGCGTCATGAGGTTGCCGCCTTCGATGACCTGGTCGGGTTGTGCAAAGCGCAGCTTCAGCCCAGCCTCAAGGGCTTTGTGTGCCCACAAGCCCGCTTGAAAAATCAGCAAGACCAGCATCACATTGACGGCGCCGTTCTCAAGCCGATCAGAAAGTTGCAAGACTTGCAAGGCCGCCAAAATGCCCAGTCCAATGACCAAGAGCGTGTTGTTGGCCTTGAGCACGATCAGCAAAAAGTCAGCGCCCTTCCATGCGGTGCTTTGTGCCAAGCTTTGCAATTGTTTCAAACCCAACCTGAACAAGAGTTTGGCGCCCAAAACCACGGACACAAACAGAACCAGCGCTGTCAGCCAAGAAGAATAGGGATGGTCAAGGAGGGTGTGATTCCACATGGGCCGGTGGCGTTGAGGCCTAAAAGATAAAAAATCACATGCACCCAAGGCCTGGCGCGTGGTTCGCATTAGGCTGGGTAGCAAGGCTGTCGGTCTAGAAATTCATCTTAACCCATTTCAATTCCAACCCATATTTATTTTAATTAATTGCAAGAGGTGTCACTGATCCCGCTCAAGCCACACAGCATGGGCGTTCTGGGAGTGGGACCTTGACTTGCGAGGTGTCACTGGTATCACTCTCAGGCCAGCGTAGCGCTTCCGTTCACGAAGTGCTGGGGATATATCGACTCGATCTGATCGAACGGGCCTCCAATAAAAGGTAAAACATGTCAAAGAACTTAACAATGTCAAGTTGCCTATCTTGAACGAGACGATAACTGTGGAGGACAAGAAGCGCTTGGTCAGTGGTGTCTTGCTAGAGTTCCACCAGCGATCAAAAATCAAATTGACCATGACTACGAGGTGGATGGCCAAGCGGTGACTTTGCTTGAGGTTCGTCCAATGTGGCGCGGCCCACCCGGTGAATTTACTCGCTCACCATTTGCGCGATTTCGCTTCGTCAAATCCTCTTCAATTTGGAAAATTTACTGGCGACGACAAACAGGTAATTGGGATCTCTACAAACCCTCCCCCAGCGCCAAAAATCTGACAGTCGCCTTGGCCATCATTGAAGCCGACCACTACGGCTGCTTTTTCGGCTGAATCAGTCAATACTCGCTGGGTAGCATGATCACCCAGTTCTCTTGATCCCAGCAGGCGTATAAAGTGATTGATTCAAGGGGAAAGTCTGTGTAGGGTATCTCCTGCCTGGCGTGTTCCTTGTCATTGCCATCCTCGTAGATCATCACCGCCCTGCCCTCTGTGACCTTCACGTGAACCACTACAAACCAATCCTCAGTGCCGATCTCACACAGGTGACTGGCAATGGCATCCATCATCCAAAAGCAAGCACCCTTCTCTGCCAAGTGCTTGGTTCCATCGGTTAACAAGTGCCTGCGACTGATTCTGTAATAGGCTGTTGTGCCTGTGAATCGAGACATGGTGAAACTGTCTAAACCCAACTGCTGAAGTTCTCGGTGTGTTTTCATCTCTGTGTTCTTGTTTGTCATCATGACTACAGTTTTGTTTCAGACACACAGATGGACAACCGATTGTTGGTAACCCGAAGCTTTGGCGGGGTACCAAGTAAAAATCACCATGGTCTTTTGAAAAGTAATCCACCATAATTTTTCGCAGCGCAGAAATTTAAACC
>CALBWZ010000015.1 GCA_937893415.1 uncultured Comamonadaceae bacterium
CATTGCGTGGCGTGAACTGCAAAACGACAGTGTTTGGCGGCAGGGTTGGGTTTGAACCAGAAAAGTATTTCTGCATAGCCTGTCAGGCATGTGGTCATGGTTTTCAGAAAAGTCCATTTTTCGGGGCAAATACCGTGATTTCAGGCCGTTTTCACACATTTCTGCCAGTGTTTTGAGGCCAGCAAAGTGATCTTGTTCAATAGCCACCCTGCCCTCGCCGCGTCTGTTCGGCTTCTCTTTGGCGTTTCTGATTCTCGCGCTCCCTTTGCAGCGCATCTTTTTGACGGTCCACGTTGGCCTTCAATTGCGTAATTCGCATCTGCTCAGGTGTGGGTGGCTTAAAGGGTTTGACGGTCTTGGGTTTGGGGGGCTTGGGGGCCTGAGGCTTGATGCTTGGGGGTGACTCGGCAATGAGCTCATCCAGCAGTGGGTAGCCCTGCCCTTCGCTGTGAATTTGGGTGGGGGCCACCTGCACGCAGTCCATGCCAAACTGGTATTGACATAGCAGCCTTGCGTGAGTTGCTGAGTTGGCATGCACAGCCGTCTTGATCAACTGCCCGTTGATGCGGAGGGTGACGAGATATTTGTTCATACCCATATTTATCGTCACGCTCCACCGGTGGTTTTATTTCACAAAGCCCGCGCGCAGTTTGACCGCAGCTGCTTCAATCTGAGCATCCAGCTCCCCAGCCTCCACGGCCTGTTTAATCAGCTCCAGAGTGGGTACCAATTCAGCCGCAGTGGCAATCTCAACTGCACTTTTGCCCTTGCTGATTTCCAGCTTGCGAGCGCCATACCTGATGTTCAGGGCTAGCTTATTGGTGTCAGTGGTCCACCACCATGCACGAACACGACGGGGCGTTTCCACACTGCGGCGACTACCATCAGGATCAACAACTGAACGGAAACGGGTCATGGTGAAGTTTGTTCCATCGGCCTGGCTTTTGGCCAACTGGATTTGCTCCCACAACTTGCGGGCTAGTTTCATGCGGCGATGCACTTGGGGGTTATTGCTGACTGTTTTCTTGGCCGCTGTGACCTTGAGAGATTGCAAGAATGCGATGGGTGTTGTTGATGCTGTGGACATGTGCTTTTCCTTTCAAATGTTTGTAAAGCACAGACAATTGTGTGATCGACCACGGGGTCTGGGCAACCACCGTGGCTTGGTATCCCGAACACTTGGCGGGACATTGGAAAACCCATCAAAAACAGCCAATTTCAGCAGTGGGTTTTGCTTCGGTGATAAATAAACACAGCGGGTGGATCGAATTACAGTTGAAACCCGCTGTCTCTACCGAGAAACAAGAGCTGCGTCACTCAGTTGCAATGGCGCCCTAGACCTGGACAGTGGTGTTCGCAGGGACGGAAATTCCGAGCGGTAGCGGAGACTTGTAGTCACTACCCGAGAAGGATGCTGTTGGCGGTTGCTGGCCAATTGACTCAAGAAACGCAAGAATATTTTCAGCACAAAGATTGTGGGGCCTAGCCCCTCGAATCACGAGCAAGCTCTGCAGACCACACCGCAACTTGCGAACACCGCGGACAGTTGGCACTTTGGCTGTCCTCGCAAGTTGCGTTTCATTTTGAAGCTGCACGTAAAAGGAGACCGCGAAACCGCCCTTCCCATGCTGATGGTTGTGCTCAAGTGCTGTGGAGTAAAGAACTCATCGAAAGACCGAGCCTTGCCCATGCTGAGCCTAGTCAAGAAGGCTCAGTGTGGGTTGAATCTATCGAAAGTCCCAAGTCAAACATCACTGTTCAGTCACAGAAGAAAACATCAGTAAATTCAATCAAGGATCATTGACCATGCCATCAAACTGAGTTCTCGAACTGGGAACAAGACAAGTGTGATGAGCCGATCACTGAGCTCTGAAAGAGCGACAGGGATGGCGAAGTCACAAGCGAACGCAAGTTCGCTTTCAGTATTGACGCAGCTGATGTATCACACAACAGATGCGTGTCCGTGTTTGATCTGTATGACTACAAATGGCAAGGACTGATGGCGCAATGACCCTACAACATTGGCAAGCTCTGACCACAACAACCGACACTCCATCTCAAGGAACTCATCACAAAGTGTCGGGTGAACCGACACCTCATGACAAGAGTCTGCGCTTGTTAGACCTAACTCCATGCACAAGCCTCCTACAAATCAACCCACAGCGCGAGATCTTTGGGTGCCATGCACATGATTTGCTGATCACAATGACTTAGGTAAAGGCCGGATTTTGGGTTGGGGGTTAAAGCTTGCGCGAACGACTGAATTAGGCTGACAGCGTTACGCCAACAGCCGTAGACCACTGGCTGCAGCCGACCCTAAGAAGACATCCAGCTAGACAATGATCGGTTGGTATTTCAGTTTCGACGTGCTTGAGCAACAGATTTGGCGCGTTTATTCAATACCCTTTAGCTCCTTACGTCTAGAGTGTGCTTCAGGTAAACAACTTGGAGCAGCCATGCGAATCAATGTGAACAACCGAGCATTTGACGTGCCGACAGAGTGGCGGGATGACTCCCTCCTACAGGTTCTTCGTGAGGCAATGGGGCTTGTGGGCGCTAAGTTTGGCTGCGGAGCAGGTCTATGCGGTGCATGCACAGTGCTTCTCGACGGCGAACCCGTCCGCACCTGCCTGACGCCTGTATCGGCGGCCGCAGGTAAAGCTATACAGACTATCGAAGGGCTCGCGTCGCAGGGATCGTTGCATCCTGTGCAGCAAGTCTGGCTCAAAGCCGCTTTGCCACAATGCGGCTACTGCCAGTCAGGCCAAATCATGGCCACTGTTTCGCTCTTCAAACGCACACCACGCCCGACGGAAAATCAAATTGACGAGGCCCTTGCCGGTCATCTGTGCCGATGCGGCACGCAGCCACGTGTGCGCGCGGCGCTTCAACAGATGGCAAAGGGGGCGTGATGTCCAAGTTGATCAACCGACGTCGCTTGCTGATCGGCAGTGGTGCCATCCTTAGCGTAGCCTTTTTGCCAGGGTGCGCAAGCTTTCCGGTTATTCCGAAGCGTCCGGCGCCAGATGCCCGCGCAGGTATGAGTTGGATCAGCTACCAGTCAGGTATGTATCTTTTGACCGTGCCCCGAGTGGAGATGGGTCAAAACATCACTACTGCGCTCCATCAGATCGCTTGCGACGAGCTAGGCGTCAGCCCCGAAAAATTGCAAGTCAGGCTCCATGCCACGCACACCATTGACCGAGTTCGGGCTACTGTGGGCAGTGAGTCGATCATGGACTTTGCTTTACCTCTAGCACGTGCTTGTGCCACCTTACGCCAGGCGCTCCAACGCGGTCAGACCACTGGCCAGCTCGAAGCCTTGGATATTCCTCGTGAAGCATTGCGTGCGTTTTCGACCCAAGTACAATGGGTGGGTCGTTCGCCGCAGCTAGAACAAGGCCTGGAAATTGTGATGGGTCAGCCGCTGTTTGCGAGCGATGTACGAATCGAAGGTATGGTATTCGGACGCGTATTGCGAGCTGCGGTGCCGCCCGAGATAGTTTCGCGCTTGTCTGAGATCGACGAGCCTGCTGCGCGTGCGGTGCCCGGATTCGTCGCCATGGTGCGCCACCCAGCGCTGAAGATGGCTTCGAGCGAAGGGCTAGGCATCGTCGCGACTACGCCAGGAGCACTCGACCGGATCGAGCAGGCCCTCAAGCCACGCTGGATTGTTGAAGGCCAAACTCAATTATATGCACTGGCAAAGAAAGTTGACATTGACCAACGCTTGGCTACGCGGGCTCGTCGCGACAAATACATCCATGACGAGCCTGTGCCCGAGGGTCATTGGGATGTGGATTTGCGCATCGACATCCCGATCGCAGCTCATGCCGCGATCGAACCGCGAGTGGCCGTCGCCAAACCAAATGCCGGGGGTCTAGAAATGTGGGTGGGGTCACAGGATGTTTTCTATCAGCGCGACGTTGTTTGTCGTCGTCTGGGGCTCAAAGAGGACCAGGTGCGCGTCCACGGCTGCCGTGTTGGCGGCGCGTTTGGAGGCAAGACCATCAGTACGGTCGAGCTAGAAGCCGCAGTCCTGGCTCATACCACTCAGAAAACGGTCAAGGTCCAGTGGACGCGGGCGCAGGAGATGATTCAGGCTTTTCACCGGCCACCATCAAGCCATCGCGTGCGAGTGCGCTTGCGAGAGGGTCGGCTGACGCATTGGAGTCATGACTTCGCAAGTAGCCATATTTTGTTCACGGGCGCTGTAGTACCTGCCTGGTTGCAGAAGATAACCGATCTTATCGGCGATGATGGAGTCGCGCGTGGCGCTGCGTTGCCCTACCGCACTGATGCGCGTCGCACTGGCTTCGATTTGGTGCGGCTACCAGTGCATACGGGGCCTTGGCGCGGTTTGGGCGCTGGGCCTAATGCCTTCGTGATCGAGTCAGCCATCGATGAGTGCGCCCGGGTCGCAGGCATCGATCCGGTCGTTTTTCGTCTTCAGCACATCGAAGAGCCCCGCCTGAAGCGCGTGCTCGAGCAGGCTGTGTCCACTGCACCCGCTTTGCAAACTCTCAAATCTGGCCTGCTTCGCGGTCGTGGCGTAGCCTGCGGTATCTACAAAAAGACCAGCTTTGCTGCGGTAGTGGCCGATATCGAGATCGAACCGACCAGCGGCGAGGTACGCGTTCTACATATGCACTGCGCGCACGACTGTGGCCGCGTGATTAATCCTGATCAAATACGCGCGCAGTGCGAGGGCAATCTCGTCTGGGGTCTGGGCATGGTGCTGGTGGAAGACTGGTCCCCAGAGGCCCGTAATTTCGGAGACTCGCCAATTCCCCGGATCACGCAGTTGCCGAGTATTACGGTGCAGCTCGTAGA
>CALBWZ010000016.1 GCA_937893415.1 uncultured Comamonadaceae bacterium
TTGCACCTAAAGCCACTGCGTGATGGTAGCCATCACATGACAGTGCATACAGAAACCAAGGAGAATTTCCATGAAAATAGTGAATCACGTGATCGGCAACGTCATGGCTGTGCTGGGCATGGGCGCTGCGGCAACAGGCCGTGGCCCAAGACATGGGCATGGACGAGACACTCAATGCTGCGGTGGCCCCCGTGTCCAACGCCATTTCAAGCTTTATCTTTTACGCTGTACCTATTGGGGGCACTAGCTTTCCGCTGATTGTGGGCTGGTTGGTAGTGGCTGGTTTGGTTTTTTCGATCTACTTTGGCTTCATTCAGTTTCGCGGTTTTGGCCATGCAGTTTCGTTGACCAAGGGCGACTATAGCGAGCGCCTCAGCAAAGAACCTGGTGAAACATCACACTTTCAGGCGCTCACCATGGCCTTGTCTGGCACTGTGGGTTTGGGCAACATCGCGGGCGTTGCCGTTGCCATATCGTTAGGCGGCCCCGGTGCCACGTTTTGGATGATCATCGCTGGCTTGCTAGGCATGGCTTCTAAATTTACCGAATGTATCTTGGGTGTGAAATACCGCCAACAACATGCTGATGGCACTGTTTCAGGTGGCCCTATGTACTACCTCAGCCAAGGCTTGGCTGATCAAGGCAAGCCAGTTTTGGGCCGTGTGTTGGCTGCGGTGTTTGCGGTGTTTGCGGTGTGCTGTATTGGCGGCGCCATCGGTGGCGGCAATATGTTTCAAGCCAACCAAGCTTACAGCCAAGTGCTGGGCGTTACAGGTGGTGATGCCAGTTTCTTAAATGGCTTGGGCTGGTTGTTTGGCCTCGTCATGGCCGTGTTGGTAGGCGTGGTCATTATTGGTGGTGCCACATCTATAGCCAAAACCACAGAGAAAGTTGTGCCTTTCATGGCGGTTTTGTATGTGGGTGCGGGCTTGGTTATTGTGCTCATCAACGCCGATAAAATCGGCTGGGCTTTTGGCCAAATTATTGAAGGCGCGTTCACTGGCGCTGGCGTCGCAGGGGGTGTGGTCGGTGCTTTGAGACAAGGCTGTAAGCGGGCCGCATTTTCAAACGAAGCGGGTATAGGCTCAGCGGCCATTGCGCATGCGACCGTGAAAACAACTGAGCCAGTGACAGAGGGTTCTGTGGCATTGTTAGAGTCTTTTATTGACACGGTTGTCATTTGCACCATGGCTGCTTTGGTCATCATCATTACTGGCTCAACCAGCAGCGGTGAGACTGGGGTAGCGCTGACTTCTCTGGCCTTTCGCAGCACAATTTCTTGGTTCCCCTTGCTGCTGGCGTTGGCTGTGGTGTTGTTTGCTTTCTCCACCATGCTGTCTTGGTTTTATTACGGCTTCAAAGCGTGGACTTACCTGTTTGGCACTGGCAGCGGTATTGTCTTTAAGATCTTTTTCTTGGCTTGTGTGGTGGCCGGTGCCAGCATGAATTTAGGCCCAGTGATAGACTTTTCAGACTCTATGATTTTTATAATGGCGTTGCCCAATGTGATTGGTTTGTACTTGTTGAT
>CALBWZ010000017.1 GCA_937893415.1 uncultured Comamonadaceae bacterium
ACCATGGCCTTAGACTTCAATATTCCCGTGCTGGCCAGTTTGCCCTTGGATATTCGCATTCGACGTGATGCCGATGACGGCCGCCCGACACTTGTCTCAGATCCAGATGGTGAAATCAGTGCTATTTATATGACCCTGGCTCGTAAAGTTTCGGTTTCTATAGCCAAGCTGGGTAGAGATATGACCGGTAAGTTTCCTAAAATTGTGATCCAAAAAACATGAGTTTAGCGCGCGCTATTTGTACCGTTCACGTGTGCATTTCTAAAATCGCACAACAGCATCCATGGGTGCCATTTCGCTGGCAACTCAGCCAAGTATTCAGTGTTGAGCTTGGTACACCCTTGCCGCCAAATTCCGATGAACATGAGTGGGGGCAGGCAGACGTTACGCTGTTTGAAGACGAAGCTGACGGTTACTATTTGAACTGCACAGCAACCAACCCAGCTTGGTTTGTTCACTACCGCCTGGATGAAGAATTGGGTTCTGAAGCGCGACCGGAGTTGCGCTTTGTGACCTTAAGCTACAACGAAGCAGGGCGTATTTTGGATGCGGGCGAACTGGTTGAAAACGTCCCCATAGATGATGACACCGGTCGTTGGTTGGCTGAGTTTGCCGAAAAGCACTTTAAGTCTGAACCGCGCAAACGTCGCCGTCCAGCCTCATTTGTGGCCCCGGCGAAGCGCGGCAATATGGGCGGCGGCAATGAGTGACTCGTTCTTCAGTCGTTGGTCGCGCCAAAAGTCGCTGCTGCGTGACTTGGATGACGCTCGCGACAAAGCCAGCAATGAAGACATTCCTGCGACCTCTTTGCAACCAAGCCTAGTCAGTGAAACTGGCTCGCCGCTTGAAATTTCAGCCCAAGCGTCTGGTAAAACGTCTGCTGAATCGGCGCAGGGTGAGGCACAAACTGAGCCCCTGCCCACGTTGGAGGACACCGAGTCGTTGGAGGTGGGTGCAGACGTCAGTCGCTTTCTTAAAAAGGGCGTCTCAGACGCCGTCAAGGGCGCTGCACTGAAAAAGTTGTTTGCCGATCCAGCTTACAACTTCATCAGCGATATGGATGATTACGTCGAGGACTACAGCCAAATGGCGACCATGACGACCCTTGAGGTGCGCAATTTGCAGCAGTCACAAGGTTTGCATTTATTTGAAGATCCACCCTGGAAGGTGGAGGCCCAGGCCAAGGCTAAAGCTGAGGCCGAAGCCGCCGCTCAAAACGAGCTGTATGCACCAACACCGTTACCAAGCGAGCAGCTTGATGCCCAAACTGATGACGTCTCTGAAGCGGTATCCGAGCAGGTCTTGACCGAACGCAATCTTGAGGCCATAGACCCCGCTACACAGCAGCACATCGCTGATGTGGCACCTGTCAACGGCACCAATGCACAGCAATTTAGCCCCCAGTCGGGCCAGACCCCCAATAGGTGAATAACACATGACCCGTACGCTTTTGTGCTCTTGTAATGGCACGATGTCCCCAGGGACAGCCGGCACTGGTGAGAAGGTTCACACCGCACTGTGCCGTTTTGAAATGGGTAGCTTTTTGAAAGCAGCCCAAGGCGATGAGCCTTTGTTGGTGGCGTGTACGCAAGAGCAGGCGCTATTTAACAGCGCAGCTGAGCACGCCGACCCGCCTGCTTACGCCCCGATTCGCTTCGTCAATATTCGCGAAACGGCAGGGTGGTCATCTGAAAAATCCCAAGCAGGCGCGAAAACAAAAGCGCTGTTGGCAGTTGCTTCTTTGCCAGACCCCGATCCTGTTGCATCCATAGAATATGTCAGCGAAGGCCGATTGATGCTGGTAGGTCCTGCTTCAAAAGTGGTAGCTGTTGCCCAACTGGCACAAAAACGCTACAGCGAGTTGCAGGTCAGTGCGCTGATTACGCAAGCTGATGCCGACTTGCCCTTGATGCCAGGCGTGGCCTGGCTGAGTGGCTCGCAGGTATCAGTGGCTGGTTACTTGGGTCGTTATTCGGTGAAGTGGTTACAGACCAACCCCATTGACTTGGAGGTATGCACGCGCTGTCAAGCCTGCGTGTCGGCATGTCCAACTGGTGCCATTACAAGCCTGCTGCAAATCCGTACCGACGTGTGCGACCGCACTGGTGCTTGTGAGGTGGCCTGCGCCAGTGTGGGAGCCATTCGGTTTGACCGTTTGAACGAGTCACGCGATCAAGTGGTTGATTTGGTCATAGACCTCAACGAGCTGCCGTTGCTGCGCGCACTGGACGTGCCTCCTGGTTACAAACACGCCACCAGCGTTGAAGATGGCAAGGATGCCTTGGCCGAATTGAGTCAGTGGGTGGGGCGTTTTGACAAGCCCCGTTACTTCACCTACCAAGCCTCCATTTGTTCCCACGGCAGAAACAACACCATAGGATGTAACAAATGTATTGATGTGTGTTCCACACAGGCGATTACATCGATTTTGGCTGGTGGAAAAGGCCGGGTTGAAGTCAACCCCAACCTGTGCATGGGCTGCGGAGCTTGCAGCACCGTTTGTCCAAGTGGTGCCATGCGCTACAACTACCCGAGTGCTGACTACCAGTCGCGTGCGTTGCGCACCTTGGTGAGCACCGCTACAGATGCAGGGCTAAAAGAGCCAGAAATTTTGCTGCACAGCACCGATGACAGCGTTGGAGGTACGGCGTTGATTAACCGCTTGGGGCAATTGGCCGCGGGTGGTCGAGCCAAAGGATTACCGGCGAGGGTTATGCCCTTTGCCTTGCACCATGCCGCCTCGGTTGGCCCAGAGCTGTGGCTGGCGGCGTTGGCCTATGGCGCAGCTCGCATCACTGTGTTGTTGAGTGGCGAAGAGGCCAGCACTTACCGCGATGCGCTCAACGAACAGGTCACGTGGGTACGTGGTGTGATTGAAGCGTTGGGCGGTGAGCCCGACCGCGTGAGCATTATTCAAGCCCATTCCCCCGAGGCGCTTGACGTCGCTCTTCAAAGCGCTGTTGCACGTCTTCCGCTGGTTACAACGCGAGCCACCTTCTCGGTCGGCAGCGACAAGCGCCACGCGCTGGAGGCGGCGATTGAGCATTTACTCGCGCACACCAGAGCAGACGCTCAGCGCACGCCTGCAGCCCTGCCTGTGGCTTTGCCTGCAGGTGCGCCATTGGGCGGTTTAACCATTAACAAAGACGCCTGCACCTTGTGCATGTCGTGTGTGGGCGCTTGCCCGCAGTCGGCATTAAAAGATGGTGGCGACCAACCTTTGTTGAGCTTGCTTGAGCGTGATTGCGTGCAATGTGGTTTGTGCGTGAGCACGTGTCCTGAAAATGCATTAGCGCTAGCACCTAGATTGAGCAGTGTGGAGCAACGGCGCACTGAGCAAACCTTGCACCTAAGCCGCCCCTTTCATTGCGTGTCGTGCCGTAAGCCGTTTGCAACAGAGGCGGTTATGAAGGCTATGTTGGCCCGCGTGGGGGGGCATTCTGCCTTTTCTGGAGATGCGTTAAAGCGTTTAAGTATGTGCAGCGATTGCCGCGTAATTGACATGATGGAGAAAGCTGGATGAGCGATGGTAAAAAAATGGCTTTTACGCCCAAGGTTCTCGCCTCAGATCATGGCTACAGCGAAGAAGACTTAGCCCGGGCTGACACCTATGGCTTGTTGGCAGAGTGGTTTGCCCGTGCACCAACGGATGATTTTTTCAACCGTTTGGCAACAAGCCCCGCCATACCAGTTACCGATCAAAGTGACTTGGCCAATGCGTGGCGCGCACTGATGGATGCCGTCTCTAGAGCCAACCCAGGTGAAGCTGGCGATGAGTTCGATGGGCTCTTTGTGGCCGTGGGTAAGCCTCCTGTTGCACTGCATGCGTCTGTGTACATGGGTGGCTCTATGAACCAAACTGTATTGGTTGAGTTGCGCAGTGACTTGGCGGTAATGGGCTTGGAAACCAATTCTGACAAAGGTGAAACCGAAGACCATTTCGCCACCCTGTGTGAAATTATGCGTTACATCATCGCGGCTCCAGATGCCAAAGGCAGTACCTTGGTTGAGCAGCAGCGGTTTTTTGCGTCTTACTTTCAGCCATGGGCTGATGCCATGTTTGAATCTGTACAAGAGCAACCCCACGCCAAGGTGTACGCAGCTGTTGCCGGTTTTGCCAAGGCTTTCTTCGCTATAGAAAGACTTTCTTTTGATATCTATTCAGCCAGCCTAGATGCGGCGCACACACCATGATTGCAGACCGTGTAACAGGCCTAATTTTGGCAGGTGGCAGAGGCAGTCGCATGGGCGGTCAAGACAAGGGCTTGCAGCCACTGAGGGGCATGCCACTGGTCATGCACGTGTTGTGGCGCTTGGCGCCGCAAGTGCAAGACGTCGTGATCAATGCCAACCGTAACTTAGGGGCTTATGAAGGCTTTGGCCGCACCACAGTGCCAGACGTGAGTGGTGATTTTCAGGGGCCATTGGCCGGTATGTTGGCCGGCTTTCCCTACTGCGAAACCGATTGGATGATGGTCGTGCCGTGTGACGTACCTGACCTGCCTAAGGATTTGGTTGAGCGTTTGGTAA
>CALBWZ010000018.1 GCA_937893415.1 uncultured Comamonadaceae bacterium
GTCATCAATGCGGTGCAGCATATGGTCAGTGGTGATGTCACGCGGGTGCATCAGGCCAGCCGCTTCTGTAAGCTCTTTCAGAGACTTGAGCGTATTCAAGTGAAAGTTATGAACGCGTTGCGCCTTGTTGGGCACTACCAATGCTTGCTGGCGAATAGGGTCTTGTGTGGTCACACCCGTCGGGCAATGACCTGTGTGGCAAGTCTGTGCTTGTATGCAACCAATGGCAAACATAAAACCACGTGCGCTGTTACACCAGTCGGCGCCCAAGGCTATCGCGCGAGCAATATCAAAGCCGCTCACCACTTTACCGCTGGCACCGACCTTGATGCGGTCGCGCAATCCCACGCCTACCAAGGTGTTATGCACCAAACGCAAACCGTCTTTTAATGGCATGCCCATGTGGTCAGAGAACTCCAGCGGCGCAGCACCAGTGCCACCCTCTGAGCCATCGACCACAATGAAGTCTGGCGTGATGCCTGTTTGAACCATGGCCTTGACAACGGCAAACCATTCCCACGCATGGCCCACGCACAGTTTGATGCCAACAGGCTTGCCGCCGCTCAAGTCGCGCAATTGTGCAATAAAAGCCAACAACTCTTTCGGTGTCGAAAAGGCCTTGTGGCTGGGTGGTGAAATGCAGTCAACGCCCACGGGTATACCTCGGCAAAGTGCAATTTCAGGCGTTACCTTCGCGCCTGGCAACATACCGCCGTGGCCAGGCTTTGCGCCCTGACTGAGTTTGATCTCAATCATTTTGACCTGCGTGTTGAGGGCGTTGTCTGTAAAGCGCTCAGGACTGAAGTTGCCATCGTCGTCGCGGCAGCCAAAGTAACCGGAACCAATTTCCCAAATCAAGTCACCACCGTGCTGCGTGTGATGCACAGAGATTGAGCCCTCGCCGGTGTCGTGCGCGAAGCCGCCCAAGGCTGCGCCTTGGTTCAACGCTTGAATGGCGTTGGCGCTCAGTGCGCCAAAGCTCATGGCCGATATGTTAAACAAGCTCAAGCTGTAAGGCTGTGTGCAGGCAGGCCCACCCACGCGGGTGCGAAAATCATGGCTGTCTATATGTTTGGTCACCATGGCGTGGTGCATCCACTCATAGCCAGGCGCCCTCACGTTGAGCTGTGTGCCAAATGGCCGTTGGTCCGCATCGCCCTTGGCCCGCGCATAGACCAATGAACGCTGTGCTCTCGAAAATGGTGCGGCTTCGTTGTCGCTTTCTAGAAAGTACTGGCGTAATTCAGGACGCACAAACTCCAGCATATAGCGTATGTGGCCAACGATGGGGTAGTTGCGCAACACAGCACGTTTGTTTTGTCGCATGTCGTAGACGCCCAGCGCAAACAATGCCCCGCTCACCGCAAACAGGCTAAAGCCCACGCCGCCAATGACCCACGCCAGCAACGACACGAGGGCAGTGAATGCGCTGAGCAATATGGCGCTGTAGCGAACTGGGTAGTAGCTGTCTAATAGTTTGAGCATGGGCGGCCTGTGTGGCAATGGGAGTGAGTGCACAATAAGCGCTTGGCTTGCATTGTGCAAGTCGTGTACGTGTGGCGACCATTCTAGGTGCCTCTCCCGCATGTGCCCTTGTGAGCTTCAAGTTCAAACACCGAGCCCAATGTGTTGCGCTTGGACACGCACCTTCATACATTTCTTTACCCGCATAGCCATGACCACTCTTGTTTCACCTCCAAGCCCAACGCCTGATAGCGCATTAGCGCAGACCAGCGAGGGATTTAGCTCTGACGAATTCGACGCGTTAGACCATATATTGGACGACATTCGCACGCGAGACGATGAAGCGCCGCAGTGGGAGTTTTGTGAGGGTTTTATGGCTGCGGTGTTGTGCTCGCGCCGTCCCATTGCGACTGACGAGGCTTGGGAGGTGTTGCTGGGCAGTGGTGATGGCGATATCGCCTTCAAGGACGCGGCCCAGCGCCAGCAGTTTTTGGACTTGTGGCTTAAACGCCTAGGCGAAGTTCACATGCAACTCGATGCCGACATCAAAGCGTTGGATGACGATGCCGCCTACTCACCCGAAGTGATGGATGTACGCGGTGCTATTGCCACGCTGCCTGCTGATGAGCGCGCCGCGATTGCCGAAGACGACATCCCATCGTTTGCGCAGGTGTGGGCATTGGGCTTTATGTTTGCCGTCGAAAACTGGCCTGAAGACTGGGACCTGCCACGCGACAAAGAAGCGCGAGAGCTGATTGACGAGGCTTTAACCGCCATCGTTGCCTTGACCGAAGACGACACTGGCGTGCCAGTACTGTCTATGTTGGACGACATCGATGGTCAAGAAGGCGAGCCCAGCGTGAGCCAAGACCGCGCCAACGGTTTTGGCGAAGCCCTGTGGGCCGTTTACGACCTACGCAAAGCATGGCGCGCCTTAGGTCCAAAAGTGGCGCCTGTGCAAGTCACAGCCTCACCTGGACGCAACGACCCATGTCATTGCGGTAGCGGTAAAAAATACAAAAAATGTCACGGTGCTTGACCACCTGTTATTAGGATTAGACGCGGTGAAGCCTCGCCGCGTCTAATCTTCTGTTTTATGGCTTGGCGTAATGCGGTGCCAAAGTCCCTAGCAAACTCAGCGTGTGTGTCAGCGCAAAGGCCACGGTTGCATTGCGAACCTGTTCGCGGTTGCCACCAAACACCTTGTGCTGCACGCGCACAATACCGTCTACAGACCAAGCCAGCCAAACAGTACCAACCGGTTTGTCGTCGGTGCCCCCGTTGGGGCCCGCGATGCCGGTGGTGGCCACCGTGACAAGCGCACCTGTCTGTTGGGCTGCGCCTTGAGCCATGGCGCGTGCGACTTGTTCGCTGACAGCACCGTGGACTTCTAACAGTTCTGCGTCAACGTTGAGCAGTTTGATTTTGGCTGCGTTGCTGTAGGTCACCAAGCCAGCTTCAAACCATTGGCTGGAGCCAGACCAGTCTGTACAGGCCTTGGCAATGCCCCCGCCTGTGCAGCTTTCTGCCGTGGCCAGCATCCAAGACCTGTCAATGAGGGCTTGCGCCAGTGAGGGTATGCAGTCGTTCATAAGGTACTTTAAAAGTAGGCCAAGGCACGCACGCCAACAGACCATACCAACAGTGTAAGAGCGCCAGCCACGATGTCATCAACCATAACGCCAAAGCCGCCGCGCCAGCCAAAACCTTTGAAGTATTGGTCTGCCCAAGCGGTCGGGCCAAACTTCACGGCGTCGAAAAATCTGAACAAGCCAAAGGCAATGGCTTGCCCTATCAGGCCTAGCGGCATGACCAGCCACAGCACCAGCCAAAAGGCAATCACCTCATCCCACACCATGTGCCCTGAGTCCATGACCTGCATGTGCTCGGCGCACACCTTGCAGGCCCAGCAACCCAGCATAAAACCAACCGCTATGACGCCCGCCCACGCGGTGGGGCTAAGCCACATGTCCATCACCAAGTAAGCGGCCCAGGCCCATAACGTGCCCACTGTACCGGGTGCCTTGGGTGCCAAGCCAGCGCCAAAGCCAAGCGCAATTAAGTGTGCCGGGTGCTGGCACATGAAGCGCCAGTTTGGCTTGGTCGCGGTAGATATCGTGTCAGACATAGGGCGGTTATAGATTGGACAAAAAATGGTCAAAGGCTTGAAATGTTGTGGACAGGTTGCGCCCCAAAGCGTCTGTCCACAGCAAGCCAGTCTCGGCGTGTATGCGGCCAATAGGCGTGATGGCAACGCCGCAAGAAAGTGCAGCCTTGTGCATGAGGGCGATTTTGTCTGGCGGTGCTGTCATCAGCAGTTCGTAGTCATCGCCCCCGGCTGCACAGCATTGGCGCCGGTAGTCTGCGGGGGCGGTTGACAGGACGGGCGCGCTTGGCAGGGCGTCTACATTGATACACGCGCCCGCGCCGCTGGCGTTGAGAATGTGTAGCAAGTCACCAGCCAAGCCGTCGCTTACATCTATGGCGCTGGTGGCGATGCCTATTACCGCCAGTCCCAGTTCGATGCGTGGTGTGGGTTGCTCTAAACGATCCAAGGCTTGTTGCCACTGCTGAGGCGTTGATTGTTGTCTGATACCGCATGCCAAAGGCTTGTCGTTGAGCACGTCTAGTGCCCAAGCGGCCTCGCCCAGAGCGCCGCTGACAAACACCACATCGCCTACTTGTGCGCCGCTGCGTTTGAGGGCCTGTTGGGCTGGCACTTCGCCCATCACAGTGATACCGATCGTCAGCGGCCCACGCGTGGTGTCGCCACCTATCAAACTGCAGTGGTGTGTGGCCGCCAGTGCAAACAAGCCGTTTGAAAACTGGGCCAACCAGTCATCGTCTAGCGCTGGCAGCGCCAAGCTGAGTGTGAAACTGCGCGGCGTAGCGCCCATGGCCGCCAAGTCGCTGAGGTTCACTGCCAATGATTTGTGGCCTAAGCGTGTGGGGTCTGTGTTGGTAAAAAAGTGTCGGCCAGCAACCAATAAGTCTGTGGATACAGCCAGGAGGGTGTTGGGTGAGTGTGCCAACAATGCGCAGTCATCGCCTGGTCCATCCACCA
>CALBWZ010000019.1 GCA_937893415.1 uncultured Comamonadaceae bacterium
TGACAGCGTGCACTTCATCAAGGGCGATTTCTGTGATGAGCGTGTGTTGGCCGAGCTTAAGGCCACCATGGATGAGGTGCAGCCGGGCCGTTTGGTGGATGTGGTTGTGTCAGACATGGCGCCTAATTTATCGGGTATTGAGTCGTCTGACGCGGCGCGGATTGCGCATCTTATAGAGCTGGCATTGGAGTTTTCAATGGCTACGCTCAAGCCCAACGGGACGTTGGTGGTGAAATTGTTCAATGGCAGCGGCTATGGCCAGTTGGTTGCGTTGTTCAAACAGCACTTTGTGGTGGTAAAACCTATTAAGCCTAAAAGTTCTAGGATGAAATCATCAGAGACATTTTTGTTGGGTAGAGGCTTGAAACGCCCTCCAAACTGATGTTTTGGGCTAAATCCACACACGCAGTGGTGGCACGACCAATCTATGTCCAGGGCCTAGCTCTTGAAACCTCTAGAATGGCCTCATGTATTTCTCAGCCCACAGTGGGTTCCTTTTAGCCTTTTTCCCCGGAGCGCTCCTTGAATAATCAATGGTTTTCAAAAATTGCTGTTTGGATGGTGATCGCCATGGTGCTGTTCACAGTCTTCAAACAATTTGAAGGTCGAGGCGCGAGCAGTGCTGGCACTGTCGGCTACTCAGAATTTATCAACGAGGTGCAGTCGGGTCGTATAAAAAGCGCGACCATCTCTGAAGGCGGCAATGGCACCGAAATTTTGGCTATTACCAATGACGAGCGCCGCTTGCGTGTAACGGCTACTTACCTCGACAGGGGTTTGGTTGGCGACTTGTTGGCCAATGATGTGCAATTTGATGTCAAGCCTCGCGAAGAGAGCTCATTCCTGACGACTTTGCTTGTCAGTTGGGGTCCTATGCTGCTGCTGATTGGCGTTTGGATTTATTTCATGCGACAAATGCAAGGTGGCGGCAAAGGTGGTGCGTTTAGCTTTGGAAAAAGCAAGGCACGCATGATGGACGAAAACAACAATGTGGTGACATTTGCCGATGTTGCTGGTTGTGATGAAGCCAAAGAAGAGGTGAAAGAGGTGGTGGATTTTTTGAAAGACCCACAACGCTTCCAAAAACTAGGCGGTCGTATTCCGCGCGGCTTGCTGCTGGTAGGACCTCCCGGGACTGGCAAGACGTTGCTGGCCAAAAGCATCGCCGGTGAGGCCAAAGTGCCTTTTTACAGCATTTCAGGCTCAGACTTTGTAGAGATGTTTGTGGGTGTTGGTGCTTCGCGTGTCCGCGACATGTTTGATAACGCCAAAAAGAATGCCCCTTGTATTATCTTTATTGACGAGTTAGACGCTGTGGGTCGTCAACGCGGTGCGGGCGTTGGCGGTGGCAACGACGAACGAGAGCAGACACTCAACCAAATGTTGGTTGAGATGGACGGTTTCGAAACTAATTTAGGTGTCATAGTAGTTGCGGCCACCAACCGCCCAGATATTTTGGATGCGGCTTTGTTGCGCCCTGGTCGTTTTGACCGTCAGGTGTATGTCACGCTTCCAGACATCCGTGGTCGCGAACAAATTTTGAATGTGCACATGCGCAAAGTGCCGGTGAGCGCTGACGTTAACCCTTCAGTCATTGCCCGCAGCACACCTGGCATGTCTGGCGCAGATTTGGCCAACTTGTGCAACGAAGCCGCTTTGATGGCGGCCCGTCGCAACGCCAATAAAGTTGAAATGCAAGACTTTGAGAAGGCCAAAGATAAAATCTTTATGGGCCCTGAGCGCAAGAGCATGGTGATGCCTGAGCACGAGCGAAAAAATACCGCCTACCACGAGTCTGGCCACGCCTTGATTGGACATTTGCTGCCCAAGTGTGACCCAGTCCACAAGGTCACGATCATTCCACGTGGTCGCGCATTGGGTGTGACCATGAGTCTGCCAGAAGCAGATCGCTACAGTTACGACAGCGAGTACATGCTCAGCCAAATCAGCATGCTGTTTGGTGGCCGTATTGCCGAGGAAGTGTTCATGAAACAAATGACCACAGGTGCCAGCAATGACTTTGAGCGAGCCACGCAGATAGCCCGCGACATGGTGATGCGTTATGGCATGACCGACGCATTGGGCCCTATGGTGTACGCCGAAAATGAAGGTGAAGTATTTTTGGGGCGTTCAGTTACAAAAACCACCAATATCAGTGAGCAAACCATGCAAACTGTTGATGCTGAAGTTCGCCGCATTATTGATGAGCAGTACAAGCAAGCCCGTCATATCATCGAAAAGCACAGCGTTGAGATGCATGCCATGGCCAATGCCTTGCTAGAGTGGGAAACCATTGACGCAGAGCAAATTGCTGACATCATGTCTGGCAAGGCTCCGCGTCCACCCAAAGACTGGGCGTTACCCGTTCCAGATATTGGCAGTGGATCGACTGGCGGCAGCGGCGCGGTGGCAACTGATGCATCAGATACACCGTCCTCTGATGCGGGTTCAAAAGAGCCACCAACTGATTCAGCACCTACAGCAGCCTAGTAGGTTCTGTTGATGTGATCCAAAACGCCGGGGCCTTATGCCCCGGTTGTTGTTTGTAACCCGCTGTACCATTTTGCTTGTATGCCTACTGTTTGGACCACCACACGCCACCGCATTGATTTGAGCGCGCCGCAAGTCATGGGCATTGTGAATGTAACGCCAGATTCATTTTCTGAAGCTCCCACCCGTTTGATTGCTGCAAATGGTTTACAGCGCGCACAAGCTGCGCTGGATGCTGGCGCTGACATACTTGATGTGGGTGCAGAGTCGACCCGCCCAGGCGCTTCACCTGTATCTGAGCAAGAGGAGTGGGCGAGGTTACAACCTGTGTTGAAGGCAATTCTGACCTGGGGAATCCCCATCTCGGTTGACACCTACAAGCCGGCCATCATGCAGCGGGCACTGGATATGGGCGTGGACATCATCAACGATGTTTGGGCGTTGCGCTGGCGGGCCTCAGACGGTCTTAACGCCGAGCACGTTGTCGCCACGCATCCGAACTGTGGCGTGTGTCTGATGCATATGAACGGGGAGCCTGCCACCATGCAAATCAGCCCTATGCGAGGCGATGCGGTTGCGCCGGTCGCTGCTTTCTTGGCCCAACGTGCACAAGCCTTGCGTGACCAAGGGGTTGAGTCGTCGCGTGTGGTGTTAGACCCCGGTATTGGGTTTGGAAAAACTGTGGCTCAAAATTTCTCGCTGATCACAGGTCAGCGTGTGTTGCTTGAATTGGGCTACCCTGTGTTGGCTGGCTGGTCGCGTAAGTGTGCAAATCATGAAACTGAACAATATCCCCGCACTGAACCAGCCATGATCGTGGCAGTCGAAGACACCGCTGGTCGCATCTTGCTTGGTCGCCGCAGGGAATGGCCCGAAGGTTGGCTCTCAACTCTGGCTGGGTTTGTAGAGGCTGGAGAATCTTGTGAAGCTGCGGTAATCCGAGAAGTTTATGAAGAATCTGGCATCCATGTTGATCTTGCTTCGTTGCGCTACCTAGGGTC
>CALBWZ010000020.1 GCA_937893415.1 uncultured Comamonadaceae bacterium
TGAACTTGGCAATTTCTTCGAACGCTTGCTCAGCTTGTGGTAAATCGGGGTTGAATATGTGCCATACGTGCATCATTCCAGGCCAAGTTTGAAGTTTGACCGGTGACCCGGCTTCAAGTGCATGTTTGGCAAATCGGCGGGCATCGTCATACAAGACTTCGCTTTCGCTCGCGTGTATCAACATTGGCGGCAGGCCAGAAAGATCGCCGTAAAGCGGTGAAATTTGGGCCTGCTTAGGCGACATGCGCGTCTGAATCAGATGACCCAAAAGCAAGAGCCTACGCGGAACTCGGAGCAAAAGCTTATATATGGGCCCTAGGATCCGATCGGACTTCAGGTTGCTGCGCAGGCTGGCGCTGTTGAAGCATGCATCAGTGATGGGGGAAAGTACTATGGCAGCGTCCGGTGCTCGCAGTCCATGGTCCCTCAACCACAGCAGCAAAGCTAGGGTGAGATTACCTCCCGCCGAATCGCCCGCCACATAGACGTTGTGTGCTGGCGTAGGGTAGTCTTGGCCTTCAGGTCCATTCTTCAGCATCCAGTCGTATGCTGTTCGGCAGTCGTCTATGCCCGCTTGGCGGCTGTGCTCGGGCATCAGGCGGTAGTCGATTGCCAACACAGCACAACTGGTGACTGCCGATAGTTTGGCCGTGATAGTACGGTGGCTGAAAGTGCTGCCTGCATAAAAGCCTCCGCCATGGATGTACAGCAAGCGCTGATTGCTGATGGCATTGGGTGCCATAACCCATTGCGCCGGCACACCGCCTGCGTTTACTCGGTTGCTAACTATGTCAAGTTTGCGATTGGCGAATAAGTCATCCAAGGCTTGGCGAGTGGCCTGCAGTTTTTGTCGGCGGGGCACAGGGTGCAAGCTATGGTTAACGTCCCGAAGCATGGACAAGACTTGTGCCATTTCGGGGCTGTCGGTATCGGGCTTACCAACGCGTTCACTGAGGGTGTTGTCGCCGCAGTCCATGCGCGTAGCGCGCACAATCCAGCTGCTCAAGACCCAAAGCGCCAGCACCAAAACTGCACATATGGCCAATATAAATGAAAGGGCGCTCATGGTTTCACCCGATCAGACGCTGTGGATGTCTGGTAATTGCGCAGGTCAAAGCTGCGCATCTGTCGTTGCAATTTAGCCATGGACCAAGGCCAGGCAAAAGTGTTTCGGCCGTTCGCGTCCAAGTAGTAGCTGGCACAGCCCCCTGAATTGTAAACCGTGGTTTGCAGTGCTTTTTGCAAGCGCGTGTTAAAAGCGCTTTGTACTTCTGGGCAAACATTGATGCTGGACAAGCCAAATGTTCGCATTTTTGTGATCGCGTCGATCATGTAGACCAACTGTGCTTCAACGACCGTAAAGGCGGACGAGTGACCGGTGCCAAGATTGGGGCCCAACATCAAAAACAGGTTTGGGTAACCCGAAATGGTGGTGCCCAAATAGGCGCTGGCACCTTGTCTCCATTCCTCCGATAGCTTGCGGCCTTCGGCGTTGTGCAGGTGCTTGGCAATTGGTAGGTCCGAGACGTGAAAGCCAGTGGCGAAAATGACCGCGTCTACTTCAGCAACCGACCCGTCCGTACCCACGACAGCGTTGGGTAAAATTTTGCACACGCTAGTGGCATGCACTGTCACGTTGTCGCGGGTGAGTGCGCGCAGGTATGAGTTGGACATCAACATGCGCTTACAACCCAAGGCAAATTTTGGCGTCAGCGCCGCACGCAAAACTGGGTCAGGTACCGATTTGGCAAGGTAGCGCAGGGCGATGAATTCCAAATGCTTGAGCAGGGCAGGATGGCGAAACCCGATGCCTATCAATTCAAACCATCCCGCTTCCAGACGCCGCAGCGAATTCTGCACCCAAGGAAAGCGTGCAAACACCGCGCACATGCGGGACGAAATGCTGGGATTGGGCTTGGGGAGCACCCATGATGGCGTTCGCTGAAATAAGTGGAGGTGGTCCAATTTGGGTTGAATTTTGGGAATAAATTGCACGGCCGATGCACCAGTGCCCACCACCGCGACACGTTTGCCTGGCAGCGCAAAGTCGTGGTTCCAGCGGCTCGAGTGAAAGACTGTGCCCTCAAACTCTGCAAGCCCAGGAATGTCGGGAATATTTGGCACATGGATTGGCCCGGTCGCGCAAACCAAGACCTTGGCCTGAAACGGACCCTTGTTGGTTTGTATTTCCCAGCGCAGTTTCCCTGCGTTCCAGTGAGCGGCCAGCAGTTCGACACCGTAATGGATGTGGTCGTTCTGGGAGTGGCTCGACGCCACCTGAACCAGGTAAGCCAATATCTCCGTTTGCTGAGCAAAGGTTCGTGACCAGTTTGGGTTGGGCGCAAAAGAATAAGAGTACAAACGTGAGGGTACGTCGCAGGCGCACCCTGGGTAAGTGTTTTCACGCCAAGCGCCACCAAGTTGGTTGGCCTTTTCAATCACCATATAGTCGGTGATACCAGCTTCGCGCAGTCGGATGGCAGCTCCGATACCAGCCATACCTGCACCCACGATTATGATCTCCCACAACTTTGGTTCACCGTCAATTTGGTGGTCGTTCAAAGAGGTTATGTCGTTTAATTTCATAAAATAAACTTTTTTTAGATGTATCTAACTGTGGGCGACGGGCCTATTCTGTTGGGAGATCATCTCGACAGCTACGCCTATTTAGTTGGCTGATGCGTCCCATGCCCAAGCACCGTGCTGCTCCGTTTCGAACGCCAAAGCGGGTAGCCCAATTGGATCAACCAAGGTTCTGGCCCGTGCTGCAGGTCGTCGCTTAAGCCGTAAGCGGGAGGGTAGCGGCGCGTGATGTGCGCAGTACCAAACAAAACGTCCCACAGAAAAAGCAGATTGCCGTAGTTGCCGCTGTAGTGGCCAATGCCATCGTCTTGCACCAAGGCATGGTGCGCAAAGTGCGTGGCAGGGGTTGAAATGGTGCGTTCGACCACCCAAGCCAGTGGTGCCAGCACGCGCCAGCGGTAGAGCCAAGCATCCCAGCGTACAGAAGAATGAGCGCCGATGATGACTGATAGTTTGAACACCGTGTAGCCAACGTATACCCAGCCAAAACCCAAAAAAATCAGTCCACCTGAAAGCCAGATACCGGGCATCATGACGTAATAAAAGACGTTGTTGCGATAGACGATGCGCACGCTCATGTAAGCCGCCGAGTGGTGCGCGCGGTGCAGCGGCCACATGAAAGAGCTGTGGCTCAAGCGGTGCCACAAGTACTGTGTGAGGTCGTCCGCCAGCAGCAAAACCAAAATCATCATCCACATTGGCCAATCGGCCCAGGCACCACGCTGCGCAGGCATTATCCACTCGCACAACGCGTTCGAGGTGCTAAGCACACCGAACGAAATCAGCGG
>CALBWZ010000021.1 GCA_937893415.1 uncultured Comamonadaceae bacterium
GTGTATAGGCTGCACACTGTGCATCAAAGCTTGTCCAGTAGACGCCATCGTAGGTACCAACAAGGCCATGCACACGGTCATTGAAAGCGCTTGCACAGGCTGCGAGCTGTGCATACCAGCCTGTCCTGTTGACTGCATCAACTTAGACAGCGTCTCGGGTCAGCAAACTGGGTGGCAAGCATGGAGCGCAAGCCAAGCCGATACGGCGCTGAGCCGTTACACCGCCAGGCAAACAAGACTCGCTCGTGAAGACGCAGAACACAACGAACGCTTGGAGGCAAAGGCTCAATCCAAACTGGTCGATGTGGGCGCTGCCAGCCATCACACAGACCTGGCTGTGCTGGACAGCAAGCGCGCAGCCATAGAAGCGGTAGTGGCCCGAGCAGCGGCGAAGCGAGCCGCACAGACCAAATAATTCACATGCTCTTATAGGCTTTCGACTTGTAAGTTCTAGGGCTTAGAGCGTACATTTTTTATACCGCGTAGTCTGCCTCAGCCGTGCCGCCTGTGGTTTGATCGTCACCACCCAACACACGGTCACGCGCCATTTGGCGAAGCAAGTGACGCTCACCAGTTGTTAACGGGCGGCGCATGGCATCTCGCCCTGCAGCCAATAAACTGCGGTCAATTTCTTGCGGCAAACCACGTGACTGCGGCACCAGCGATTTCAAGTCCTCGCGCTCGTAGCTGTCTGATTTGTCCCACCACGTATCAACCACCTCTTGCATGGTCGTGCGGGCATCACCCACTGGCTGCTGCATGTCAACACTGGCAGCCGCTGGCGACTTGCCCTCACCCATTGCGGTGCTCAACTCAGCACCCGTCACCACGACGCGCCTGTCAGCAGCACGAAGCAAACGTGACCAATCTGGATCTGACTGTTGCAATTTATAAAACTGGTGTACGCTCTCGTCACACAACAAGTGCACGCGCACACCACGCAAACGGGTGGCATCAATGGCGCCAATGAGACGCTCGTCGTCTGAGGCAATCAACACGTGTGTGCAAGCATTGTTGGCACTTAGCGCGTCTAAGTCTCTCATCATTGCAGCCAACACAGGCCCGCTTTCGTCGGCATTGTCAGCCGCGACCAGCCGCAAGCATTGGTCGTCTACCAACATGTTGTCATCAACCTCTGCGTACCAGTAAGTGCGCATCAACTGGGCATAAACGCCAGCGGCTGGCATCGCTTGAGCCAACAAGGCAGATACCGCATTGCGGTTGTATTGCGTTTTGGAATTGCCCGTACCAGTCAGCCACGACAAAAAACGGGCATCGACCAAGGCCACACAAGTGGGCAATGTGTGACGCGGTTGTTGGCTGTGGTTAAAAGGGCTGTGCATGCGCGGCGCACGGCTTGAGGCAGTGGTGTTATCCATGTCGGTCTGGTATCAGGAAATAGCTGCAGGCGTTGACAGTGCGCTTGCTAAAGGGGGAAATATTTTTAGTATTGGGGTTTGTCCCAGTGAGTGTAACGACATATTCCCCACACAACTTGACCGAGCCGTATGAAGCAGACAATTATTTAACCTGGATGGGCCGCCAACGCTGCAAACGCTTGAACCACAGCCGGTGGCGCTTGCACCAACTCAATCAACACACCCTCACCTGCAATGGGGAATTCCTCATTGGCTTTGGGGTGCAGAAAACAAATATCAAAGCCTGCTGCGCCAGGTCTTATGCCGCCTGGTGCAAAACGAACACCGTGAGCACCAAGCCATGCCACTGCTTGAGGCAAATCGTCGATCCACAAACCAACGTGGTTGAGCGCTGTGTTGTGGACGGCTGGTTTTTTGTCTGGATCTATGGGCTGCATAAGATCTACCTCCACCTGAAAGGCACCTGCGCCCATGACGCAGATGTCTTCGTCAACGTTTTCACGCTCACTTCGAAACGTACCAGTTACCTCCAAGCCCAGCATGTCAACCCACAGGGTGCGCAGCTTGGCTTTATCTAGAGCGCCAATGGCGATTTGCTGAATGCCCAGGACTTTGAATGGCCTAGAGATTGAAGGCGGTGATGGGGCAGTTGAAGGCGTCATGGCTCAGCGCTTACTCAAACTCAACAATAGATTGGTCAACAACCAAGGACTCGCCGACCGAGGCCAACACCTTAGAGACCACGCCGTCAGCTACAGCAAACAACACGTTTTCCATTTTCATGGCTTCAATGACTGCCACACGCTCACCTGCTTGCACTTTTTGCCCGACTTTCACGGCCACATCGACCAACAAGCCTGGCATCGGGGACAGCACGTACTTGCTCAAATCTGGCGGCGCTTTGAACGGCATCATGGCGTGCAACTGCGCCATGCGCGGCGAAACCACCATGACTTCAATTTTGCAACCGTTGTGCTGCACCACGAGCGCCAAAGCGTTGCGCTTGGTGCCGCGATCCACTTGGGCCGTAAACGACTGCTCGTTGCAAAACCCTGTGATCAATGTGTCGCTGATGCGTGAGTCCGAACTGATGGCATAGCACTTGGCATCAATGGTGACTTGCGCAACGCCGATTTGGCCAGTCACTTCGTCAATATGCACCTCTACTGTGCGGTGCTTACCGGCGCTGTCCAGCACAATGGCGGCGTAGTCACAGCCCACGTCCACACCGTAGCCCGGTAACTGACCCGTGAGTTGGGCCGTACGCTCGCGTGACTTGCGACGCACGAAGGCCGCCAGCGCTACCAAAAAATTGGGATCGTCGTGCGGCACATCTTCGGCTTTGAAACCCTGTGCGTAATGCTCAGCAATAAAACCCGTGTTGAAATCGCCACTTTTAAACTTGTCGTGTGCCAGCAAGGCGGATTGAAAAGGAATATTGGAACTGATGCCACGAATGACAAAACCATTGAGCGCATCGCGCATTTTGTCTATGGCATCTGCACGGTCAGTGCCGTGCACGATGAGCTTGGCAATCATAGAGTCGTAGTACATGGGGATTTCGCCGCCGTCGTACACACCCGTGTCCACACGAACGCCAAAATTGGCACTGGTATCGCCTTGCCACATGGTTTGCGTGGGCGGGGCAAACCGCACCAACCTGCCTGTGCTGGGTAAAAAGTTACGGAAAGGGTCTTCAGCATTGATGCGGCACTCCATCGCCCACCCCTCACGCTTCACATCGGCTTGCTGAAGTGGCAATGGCTCACCTGCAGCCACCCGAATCATCAGCTCGACCAAATCTAAACCCGTGATGCACTCGGTTACAGGGTGTTCAACTTGCAAGCGGGTGTTCATTTCCAAGAAGTAAAAGTCTTGGTCTTTACCCACCACAAATTCAACGGTACCCGCGCTTTGATAGTTCACCGCTTTGGCCAAGGCCACGGCTTGTTCTCCCATGGCTTTGCGAGTGGCCTCTGTGATGAACGGCGACGGGGCTTCTTCAATGACCTTTTGGTGGCGACGTTGTATTGAGCATTCGCGCTCGTTGAGGTATATGACGTTGCCCTGAGAGTCGCCCACTATTTGAATCTCAATATGTCGTGGCTCTTGAACAAATTTCTCAATAAAAATCCTGTCGTCACCAAAACTGTTGAGCGCCTCGTTGCGGCAGCTGGCAAAGCCCTCCAACGCCTCTTGGTCGTTGTTGGCCACACGCAAGCCCTTACCGCCGCCGCCTGCACTGGCTTTGATCATCACTGGATAGCCAATGTCTTTGGCAATTTGTACGGCTTTTTCTGGCGACTCAATGGCATCGTTCCAACCCGGTATGGTGTTGACACCAGCGGCCAGGGCTAGTTTTTTAGATGCGATTTTGTCACCCATGGCGGCAATGGCTTGGTACTTGGGGCCAATGAAGGCAATGCCATTGGCTTCAACTGCTTTTGAAAACGCCTCGTTCTCGCTCAAAAAACCGTAGCCTGGATGCACCGCTTGTGCGCCTGTATCTTTACAAGCTTGAATGATGACGTCACCCAACAAGTAGCTTTCACGGCTGGGCGCCGCGCCGATGCGCACGGCCTCGTCGGCCATGCGCACATGGCGTGCGTCTTTATCAGCATCTGAGTACACGGCCACTGTGGCAATACCCATTTTTTTAGCGCTGGCGATAACACGGCACGCAATTTCGCCACGGTTGGCGATCAGTATTTTGGTAAACATATATATTTTCTTTGAATAGACTTAAGCCAACACCGACGTTACAGCGGTATGTTGCCGTGTTTACGCCAAGGGTTTTCGACCTTTTTGTCTTTCAGCATGACCAAGCTTCGACATATGCGTTTGCGCGTGTTGTGCGGCAAAATGACATCGTCAATGTAGCCACGGCTGGCCGCCACAAAGGGGTTGGCAAATCTGGCCTTGTATTCGGCCTCTTTGGCTGCCAACTTATCGGGGTCACCTTTGTCTTCGCGGAAGATGATTTCAACGGCACCCTTGGCCCCCATCACTGCAATTTCGGCTTGCGGCCAAGCAAAGTTCACATCGCCACGCAAGTGTTTAGAAGCCATCACATCGTATGCACCGCCATAGGCTTTGCGGGTTATCACGGTTATTTTTGGCACTGTCGCTTCAGCGTATGCGTAGAGCAACTTGGCACCGTGTTTGATGATGCCACCAAATTCTTGAGTGGTCCCAGGCATGAAACCCGGCACATCAACCAATGTCAGCAACGCAATATTGAAGGCGTCACAAAAACGCACAAAACGGGCTGCTTTGACAGAGCTTTTAATATCCAAACAACCTGCTAAGACCAAGGGCTGGTTGGCCACTACGCCAACAGTTTGACCATCCATGCGCGCAAAACCAATGATGATGTTGGCGGCGTAGTCAGGCTGCAACTCAAAGAAATCACCGTCGTCCACCACCTTGGTGATCAGTTCTTTCATATCGTAGGCTTTGTTGGCGTTGTCTGGCACCAAGGTATCTAGGCTTTCAATCACGCGGTCAGCTGGGTCACCGCTGGGGCGAACAGGCGCTTTCTCGCGGTTAGACAATGGCAGGTAGTTGTACAAGCGGCGCAGCATCAGCAACGCCTCCACATCGTTGTCAAATGCCAAGTCAGCCACACCGCTTTTTGTGGTGTGCGTGAGTGCCCCGCCCAGCTCTTCGGCTGTCACGGTTTCGTGGGTCACAGTTTTGACCACATCAGGGCCGGTCACAAACATGTAAGAGCTGTCTTTAACCATGAAAATAAAGTCTGTCATGGCCGGGCTGTAGACCGCGCCACCCGCTGAGGGCCCCATGATCATTGAGATCTGCGGCACCACACCGCTGGCCATGGCGTTTCGCTGGAACACTTCTGCATAGCCGCCTAAGGAAGCCACACCTTCTTGGATACGTGCACCACCAGAATCGTTTAAGCCAATCACCGGCGCGCCGACTTTCATGGCTTGGTCCATCACCTTACAAATTTTCTCCGCATGGGCCTCAGACAAAGCGCCGCCAAACACTGTGAAATCTTGGCTGTACACAAACACCAAGCGCCCGTTGATCATGCCGTAGCCAGTGACCACCCCATCACCTGGGATTTTCTTGTCTTGCATGCCAAAGTCTGTACAACGGTGCTCGACAAACATATCCCACTCTTCGAACGTACCAGCATCTAACAACACCTCTAGGCGCTCTCTGGCTGTGAGTTTGCCTTTGGCGTGTTGCGCTTCAATGCGTTTGGCACCGCCGCCTTGGCGCGCTGACTCGCGCGCAAGTTCTAATTGTTTAACGATTGTTTGCATCTTGAACAGTTCTCTATTTCAATCAACTTTGTGGGGAACAGCAGGCGCGCGTGTCGCTGCTGTCAATAACTGTCGCGCGGCAACCGATGCAGGCACATGGCCCAACACCACCGCAGCGGTTAACTCGTCTAATTGCTCACGCACACCTGCGTGTGTTTTAAAGGCATGCATCAAGCCGCTTTGTATGCGCTCCCACATCCAAGACTTGGCTTGGCTGGCGCGACGCGCAACCATACGACCTGTGCGCGTTTGTTTCATTTTAAAGTCCTGTACCAGCTCCCAAAACTCTGGTACACCCGTGCCCATTAGCGCACTCATCTGCATGACAGTCGGTTGCCACTGTATGTTGCTGTGGTGCATGTTATCGGTATTGCCATGCAAGCCGAACATGCGCAGCGCGCTGCTGATCTGAGCTTGTGCGCGGGTCGCGGCAAGGCCATCAATGTCGGCCTTGTTGATGACCACCAGGTCTGCCAGCTCCATCACACCCTTTTTGATAGCCTGCAAATCGTCACCTGCATTGGGTAACTGCAGCAACACAAACATATCGGTCATGCTGGCGACTGCCGTCTCGCTTTGACCGACACCCACCGTTTCGACGATTACCACGTCGTAGCCGGCTGCCTCGCACACCAGCATGGCCTCACGTGTTTTTTCTGTCACACCACCCAAGGTTCCGCTTGAAGGGCTTGGCCTGATGAAAGCCTGCGGGTGAACAGACAAGTGTTCCATGCGCGTTTTATCGCCCAAAATGCTGCCACCAGATACGGTGGACGACGGGTCTACCGCCAGCACTGCCACGCGCAGGCCTTGCGCAATCAGGTACAAGCCCAGAACTTCAATAAAGGTACTTTTACCGACACCCGGCACGCCACTCATACCAATTCGCAGGGCACTGCCTGAGTGCGCCAGCAGGCTGGTGAGCAAGTCATCGGCTTGCGCACGGTGATCTGTGCGTGTGGACTCGAGCAAAGTAATGGCTTTGGCCATGGCGCGGCGCTGCGCCATAGGCTGGCCATCCAATATCGTGTCTAACAACGCACTCATGATGTGTATGTAAAGCTGGCGGGCTGGTGGCGTTTAGGCCAGTGCACGCTTGATATGTTCCAACACGTCTTTGGCGCTGGCTGGAATAGGCGTGCCGGGGCCGTAAATACCCTTCACACCAGTCTCATACAAAAAGTCGTAGTCTTTGCGCGGAATAACACCCCCCACAAACACAATGATATCGTCTGCGCCTTGGCGCTTGAGTTCGGCAATGATGGCCGGCACCAAGGTCTTATGACCAGCGGCCAGCGTAGACACGCCCAGTGCGTGGACGTCGTTCTCAATGGCTTGGCGCGCGCACTCTTCAGGTGTTTGAAACAACGGCCCCATGTCCACGTCAAAGCCTAGGTCTGCGAAAGCAGTAGCCACCACTTTGGCCCCACGGTCATGCCCGTCTTGACCCAACTTGGCGATCATCACACGCGGACGACGGCCATGGTCTATGCCGAATTGGTTGATTTCCACCTTCAAAGCATCCCAGCCTTCAGCCGAGTCATAAGCCGCAGCATACACACCCGTCACTTTTTGCGTATCCGCGCGGTGACGGCCATACACGTCCTCTAGGGCATCGCTCACCTCACCAACAGTGGCGCGCAAACGCATGGCGTCAATCGCAAGGGCCAGCAAGTTGCCCTCACCATTGTCCGCAGCCTGTGTCAGCGCTGATAAGGCCACAGCAACTGCGGCGCTATCGCGCGTAGCTTTGATGATGTTGAGTTGCGCAATTTGCTGGTCACGCACCTTCACGTTGTCAATTTCAAACGTATCAACATCGTCTTCTGTTGCGAGCTTGTATTTGTTAACGCCCACAATCACGTCTTTGCCAGAGTCAATACGCGCCTGCTTTTCGGCTGCACTGGCTTCAATTTTGAGTTTGGCCCAGCCGCTGTCAACAGCTTTAATCATGCCGCCCATGGCATTCACTTCCTCAATGATGGCCCATGCTTTATCGGCCATTTGCTGGGTCAAGGACTCCATCATGTAAGAGCCAGCCCACGGGTCTACAACGCTGGTGATATGTGTTTCTTCTTGCAGAATAAGTTGGGTGTTGCGGGCAATCCGCGAGCTGAAGTCCGTGGGCAACGCAATGGCCTCGTCAAAACTATTGGTATGCAGGCTTTGCGTGCCACCAAACACAGCGGCCATCGCTTCAACTGTCGTGCGTACCACGTTGTTATGGGGGTCTTGCTCGGTCAGCGACCATCCAGACGTTTGACTGTGCGTGCGCAGCATGAGACTTTTGGGGTTGACGGCACCAAAACCTTGCATGATGCGGCACCACAGCAGCCTTGCTGCGCGCATTTTGGCAATTTCTAAATAGAAATTCATGCCCACGGCCCAAAAGAAACTTAAACGCGGCGAAAAGTCATCGACGTTCAAGCCTTTGGCAACAGCGGTCTTAACGTACTCGGCCCCATCAGCCAGTGTGAATGCCAACTCCAGTGCTTGGTTGGCACCTGCCTCTTGCATGTGGTAGCCAGAGATTGAAATCGAATTAAAGCGCGGCATCTGGGTGGCTGTGTGCTCAATGATGTCGCCAATGATGCGCATGCTGGGCTTGGGCGGATAAATGTAGGTGTTGCGCACCATGAATTCTTTAAGAATGTCATTTTGTATGGTGCCAGACAACTGCGCTTGGGACACGCCTTGCTCTTCACCCGCCACCACGAAGGCCGCCAACACTGGCAGCACGGCACCATTCATGGTCATAGACACGCTGACGTTGGCCAGATCAATCCCCCCAAACAACACCTTCATGTCTTCAACACTGT
>CALBWZ010000022.1 GCA_937893415.1 uncultured Comamonadaceae bacterium
CGCTAGGCTCTCGGAAATAAATTGGGTTCAGCTGCGCGTGGCAGTCTGTGAAGTGCATGAAACTGACGTTGCCAAACTTGGGCAATTCGTACAGGCGCTGGGCGGCAGCCATGTCGCCAGCCAACACTTCTTTTTGGCCCAAAGCCATACCGCCAGCGCTGGCCACTGCCAACAATTGTAAAAATTCGCGACGTCCTATGCTCATACGAATATCCCTTATTAATTGATTACTGATATTTAAAATTTAAAAATGGTCGAGGTGTTTACCCTCGACCATTGACCAAACTGGCAGACCGCTGCTATGGCCGCCACTACCCTATTATGTGGCGCTGTTAATTCGCGTTAACAGGCGACTGTGGGTCTAACAACAAGGCCATCACGTGCTTGATTTGCTCAGCGTCCAAGATGCCGTTGTGACCAACGCGCGGCATGTTTGTACATGCGCTGTAAGCACGCGCGTTCCACAACTTGCCCCATGTGTACTCAACAATGGCTTTAGACTCGGCACCAGCTGGGTCGCTGACACCGCGTAGTTTGCCGTAGTTGTACAAGCTGGGGCCCAAGTTACCGTAAGAGACTTGCGCTTTGTCGATTTGGTGGCAGTTGTAGCAATTACCGCCGTTTGTTGAGCCAGCCTTGTCTGCCCAGGTAAGACCTTTGCCGCTGGCTGCGATTTTTTCACCTTTTGCCCAATCACCCAAATACTTGCCATCAGCAGGCCACTGGATGGTTTTCATTTGTGCGTCTTGTATGGCTTGTGCCATGTCTGCGTTCAACGGTTGACCAGCGACATCGGCTGCGCTGCACAAACGATTGGCTTCGTCTTGCTGCAAGCGATCAACTGTGGCAATACCTTTGCTTTTAAAGGAAGCCTGAACAACTTTTGCCGTCAGCTTGTCGGCATCGGCACTGGATATGGTGGTGGACATACAACCAGAGAGCAGCAAAGCGCTGGCTGCCAGCGTGAGAGAAATGTATTTTTTCATGAGTGTGACTCCTTATCGCTTGATAGCTGGTGCGATGCTAACTGCACCGGTCGCGTTAACGCCCATGTACACACCCAATGCAATGGTGGCATCGCTGGCGTACTTTGGCTCTGGGAAACGTTGCTGACGGTAGCAGTCGTTCAAGCGCTTTTGCATGGGCCACATTTGACCATTGCCTACACGGTAAGCAGGCCATGCTGCAAAACCAATACCGTCGCCTGGGTTACCAGTGAGGTTGGGCAAGCCTTGCAATCGAATGCGTTTGTTGTCTTCAGCGTGGCAGGTGGCACATGCAAAATCATGTGGGCCAGCGCGCATGAAGAACAATCGCTTGCCGACTTCATACATTTCACGTTCTTTGGCATGTGTTTGTGACAAGTTGATTTTTAGCTCGCGTGATTGGCCAGATACATAAGTTGCCAAATCGCGCAGCGTTTCTTGTTCGCCCTTGCCGTAGCTGGTGGTAGCCAGCTTGGCGGCGTCAAAGCCTTGCAACGTTTCCATGCAGGTCACCAGGCGGGACTCTAAGTCTTGCACGCGCGCTGTGTCAGCAAAGAACTTGGGCAGTTCAACGAATGCACCTTTAATAACGCCTGGGCCTTTGCCCAAGTCACATGCTTCTAGCGTGGCTTTTTTAGGACCGCGAGGTGTGGTCCACAACTCTTCGCCGGCCATTTCAAATAATTCAGCCGGGTTGCCGTCTTGCAGCATTTCTCGGTATTTTGCTATGCCTGCTTCAACTACGTCTGCCTGTGCAGAGGCCATAAAGCCAGACGCGAGTAGCGCGATTAGGGCTATTTTGCTTTTCATCATGAGTCTCCTTATTCTTAGTAAAAAGGCCAAGGTGATTAACCTCGGCCTGGGTGCTTGCTTCAATTAAGAGACAGTTACCTCGTCAGAACGGCTATCGCCTTCGTTGTCTTTCCAACTTACCACTACTTTGTCACCAGCAGCGCCGCCAGCAAAACTGAATGCCAAGTAAGGGTTTTGCGATACCGCAGATCCCCACTGTGCACTCAATACAACTTTGCCGTTGTGGGTTGCTGTTACTTCGCTGATGAAGTGTGCAGGAATGATTTTGCCAGACGAGTCTTTACGCTGACCGCCTTCCATGATGTGTGCCATCAAAGCGCGTACGGTTGTAACACCGTTGTCTGCTTTTGCACGAATACGCATTGGACGTCCCATGTGACTTACTCCTAATTCAATATGTATGTATGTTTGTGTTGTGATGATGTGACGGGCAAATTAACCGCCGCAGCCACCCAATGTCACTTTGGTTTCTTTAGAGGCAGCAAACAACTTGCCGTCGGCCTTAACCACCACAGTGATGTTGGAAGTTTGGCCCATCTTTAAACGTGTTTGAACATCGGCTATCGTACCGGCAGGTATAGAAAAACCTGCTGCCAATGGCGATGGGTTCTTCTCAACCAAGAACCATATGTCAGTGGTGTTTGGAATGTTGCTGATAGCACCGACAGGCACAACAGCGCCGTTTTCGGCGATATCTGGTGTCACCACTTGAATGTCACCACTCACAGTAGGCGAGCCGCCTAATGCGTTGATGGCTTCGGCGTAGCTCTTGGTTGCAAAACCCGGACGGGACTCAGCAGCTTGTGCTTGGGTAATGATGCCCAGTGACACCAAGGTGCTCAAAGCACCTGCGGTTTTAATCACTTGGCGACGTGTCGTGTCCATATAAGCTCCTTAAAAAATTGCGTTGGAACACAGGTTTGACCTCAGTTCTTAGACCAATACCGCATCGGTATCAGTTTAAAAGGCTTTGGTAGAAAAATTGTTAATAGGTTATACCGTTGACAAGGCAAGTTAGCCGACATCTGGTTGCTGAAAGGATGTTGTGTAGACCGTACAAAGGTGACTGTACACACGCCGACACAGCGCTGGATGACACAGCACACAACTTGTATCCGTCTATGCGTTATATCTTATATGGCTTTGAACCAGCTCCTATAGGGTTGATACCAGTTGGAACATGTTTTCGAAAAAGAATTATGCAAGATTATCCTCGCACGGCGAACTTTATACACCTATAGATTTACTGCGCACCGTCTGCGATCCACTTCGCCATCAGTGCAGCATTTTCATTGCTTAACTGGGATTGCGCGGGCATAGGCACACTCCCCCAGACACCGACCCCACCACTGAGAATTTTGGCACTCAAATAGTCAACCGCGTTGGCTTGACCTGCGTACTTGCTAGCCACTTCAGCAAACCCTGGGCCAAGCATTTTGTTGACCATGCCGTGGCAAGCCGTACAGGAATTGTTGGCTAGCAAGGCTTTAACGTTTTGCCCACCGGATACTTTGGGGGCGACGGGCATACCCAGCAGCTGTTTGCGCGCCTGCTCCAAGGTTTTTGGCGCAGGCTCAGTCGTAATGGCACCACGAACAGGGCCAATGTGACGGTTTTGTTCATTGTTGTTCCCGTGCGCATCACGGGCAAAATCAGGCAAAAATGAGCCTAGAGTCAGCTCTGTGGCGCAGTTGCTCATACAGGCTGTGTTGGTCACATCACCCTTGGCGTTGATGTCCCATAAAGGCTTGAAGAATGTCATGCCGTTGCGGTTGGGCATGCGATTCTGCACTTGCGCCATGTTGTCGTTGCTCAGCACGTAGTCGGCAGGCACCACATCTGACAAATTCAATATGTATGCCACTACCGCGTACACGTCGTCCGTCGGCAACGACTTTGGCGCGTTCCAAGGCATGGCGCGGTTGATGTAGTCCCACAAAGTGGACACAGTTGACACCTTCATCATGGTGGAGCGCTGTGGGTAATTTTTACCTGGTAACAGGTT
>CALBWZ010000023.1 GCA_937893415.1 uncultured Comamonadaceae bacterium
CCGACAGTGCTTGGACGAAATTTGCATGCACGTCAGGAACGCGCACACAAGCTAATTGGCCGGTATCCGGGCTGACGCAGTTGGTTTGTCGCCTTCCCAAGTTGGAGTAACTCAGTGGCTTGGACAAACTGGGGCTTGGGCTCACACTCAGGGTGAAAGACCAGGCCTGCGCTTACCGTTGCGGGGGCAGCTCAGGTTAGGTGCGTGCTTGTGGGCACACACCCTCCTGATTCCCGTTGAACTACAGCATGCTGAACGCAGCTGTGAGCACCAACAGTTTTGATTGTAAAGCATTTAAAATAACGTCATGCCTACAAACGAACAACTTGAGCAACTGACCCAACGCGTCGAGCGTTTGCTGTTGCGTCACGAAGAGGTGCAACGTGCCAACGCGTTGCTTCAAGACGAACTGGATGCTTGCAACCGAGACCGCGACATGCTGAAAATGCGACTCTCTGCAGCCAAGCAGCGCATGGACGCCGTCATCGCCGGCTTGCCGTTGCCATCACCCGAGGAGCTACAACCATGAGCCGTATAGAAGTGCAAATAATGGGGCAAAGTTACGTGCTCGCCAGCCCGGATGGCGGTGAAGAAGCCTTGGTAGTGGCTGCCAACAAAGTTGACGCTGCAATGTGCGGCATTCGGGACGCAGGCAAGATTAAAGCGCGCGAACGTATAGCCGTGCTGGCCTGCCTCAACATGGCATTCGAGTCTGGTCAGCCAACAGTTGGCAGCGACGGTGGGTCTGCTGCACACGCCATTGCAGAGCCAAGTCTTGTAACACCCAACGCAGCCTTGACCTCTTTAATCAAAAAACTTGATGACGCGCTGGCTCAAGATGGCCAGTTGCTCTAACCACGCGTCTATAATTGAGGCGTCTGCAGTACGCGCTGGGTTCTATATTTCCTTGTACCAATGCTCATTGAGCCCGGGCTAGAAATATTGCTTGGCTGGTGTGAGCGTCTCGCGTTAGATGAACCCGAAGCCTCGACTGATCTTGCCCACCTGTACCCTTCGGTTCAGGAATGCGGCCCGGCGGTACTTGCAGACACCCTTCTTCACACGTTCTCTGTGCCTACTCGCCTATCAGCCTACCCACGCCATGACCTTGCTTAGCTCTTTTGAATGGTCTTGGTTATGGACCTTTGCGGCGCTGCTGACCTTGGGCCTGGTCACAGGCTTTTTGGCTGGCTTGTTGGGCATTGGCGGCGGCATGGTGATGGTGCCGTTCCTCACCTATTTGATATCACAGCAGGGCGCCAGTAGTGCTTTAGCCGTCAAAATGGCGATCGCCACGTCCATGGCCACCATTGTGTTTACCTCGCTGTCTAGCGTGCGCGCCCACCATAAAAAAGGGGCTGTGCGCTGGGACATCGTGCGGGGACTAACACCGGGGATTGTGGTGGGCGCACTGGTCGCCAGCCTGGGGGTGTTTTCTGTGATGAAAGGCACGACGCTCGCGTTTGTGTTTGCTGGTTTTGTCGGCTTCTCTTCACTCCAAATGTTTAGAAATAAGCAGCCACAACCCGGGCGCATGCTGCCAAGGACCCCCGGCTTGGTGGGCGCAGGCGGCGTGATTGGATTTGCCTCTGGGTTGGTAGGTGCTGGTGGTGGGTTTATCAGCGTACCCTTCATGGCGTGGTGCAATGTCGCCATTCATCAAGCAGTGGCAACCAGTGCCGCTTTGGGCTTCCCTATCGCTTTGGCAAATGCCGTGGGTTATGTGTGGTCTGGCCAGCAAGTCAGCAACTTGCCCGCTGGTGCAATTGGCTACATCTACATGCCCGCATTGGTCATCATTGCAATCGCCAGCGTGTGTATGGCTCCTTTGGGAGTACAAGCGGCGCATGCACTGCCAGTGGCCAAACTCAAGCGGGTATTCGCCACGCTGTTGCTGGGCTTGGCTGTGTACATGGCCTACAAAGGCTTAGCGGCGTAAGCGCCCACAACACCAGTAGTCTGGGTCGTTCACTGTTGTATATGGATTGGCTGACGGCTTACCACCACACCGTCGGCGTCGGCGTACAACCAGTCTCCTGGATAAATCCAATACCCTCCAATACAAACAGGCACATCGCGCACGCCAAGGTTTTGTCGGTTGGTAGGCATGGGGTTTGACGCCAGCGCAAAAATGCCTACATCACACTGCGCCAGTTCAGCCACATCACGCATGCAACCGTTGACCAACACACCAGCCCAGCCATTGCTGGCTGCTGCCGAGCCTAAGTTGCCCCCCCAGCAGCGCACGCGCCATGCTGGCGCCGCCGTCCACTACCAACACCCGCCCGAAGCCTGGTGATTCAACGAACGCCTTCACCAGACTGTTGTCGGCTACACACTGAACGGTGGCAACAGGGCCAGCCCAAGACGCCCGCTTGCCAAACGAGCGCCACAGAACGGGTAAGGCGTTCACAGTGCCAGATGTGTCACTTTTAAATGTGTCGCATAAATCACAAGTTGCAAAAATCAATAAGTCAGTTGTCATAGAAGTTGTTGGCACGGGTTAGGTGTGGGTGCAGGTTCATGTGTAGATATGCGCAGGACACAACCCATGACAGCGCCATCTGTCGGGCCACACAGTAAATGCTTAGAAAAATAATGGGTAATTGTGGCGCACAGGGGCTAAATGGCTTGTTAGGGGTCTTATTATTGTTAAATCGCAACCATTCAACCACCCTATAGCACCATATTAATAATACTTAATAACTATTAAATACAATTTTTTTCCTAAAAATGCCGACTACCAATCTTATGCCCACATATCTCCGGTAGCATAGGCTTCGTCGGGCCCTTAATATTTTGCATTTTCAAAAAAGAGGGGTGGCGTTTAAGAACATTAGAAAAGGACATTCCTACAATGGCGACAGCTAAAAAAGCACCTGCAGTCAAGCGCGCTCCCAATGCCGCTTTCATGAAACCCATGACCATCAGCGCCGATTTGGCCGCTGTGATCGGCGCAGCGCCAATGCCGCGCACCGAAGTTACCAAGAAAATTTGGGAATACATCAAAAAGTACGACTTGCAAGATGCCGCCAACCGCCGCAACATCAATGCCGACGACAAACTCCGAGTGATTTTTGGTAAAGACCAAGTCACCATGTTTGAGATGACCAAGCTCATCAGCGTTCACTTGACTTAATTCAGGTCTGCGCGACAGCAACCACCTCAGCCCAACGGCCTAGGTGGTTTTTTTTCGCCTACGTGAAACGCTAGCCCAGCGCATCAAGTGCGAATTGGCGGATAGCCGACAAGGTGGCTTTGGTTGTAATGACCTCTGGGTCCAGCACCACCTCAATCACATAGCCGCTGGCGCTCGCCAACGCCACTTGCAAGGCAGGTTCAAACTCATGGGTGTGGGTGATGCGCTGAGCGCCGTAGCCGTAGGCTTTGGCCAACGCACAAAAGTCAGGGTTGGCCAACGTGCTGCCGCTGAGACGCGCAGGATAGTGGCGCTCTTGGTGCATGCGAATAGTGCCGTACATACTGTTATTCAGCAGCAATACAATGGTTTTAGCGCCATGTTGAACCGCTGTTGCCAACTCTTGGCCATTCATCAGAAAGTCACCATCACCCGCAATGGTGAACACTGTGCGCCCAGAGGAAATGGCAGCACCAACCCCTGCCGGTATGCCGTAGCCCATGGCGCCGTTGGTAGGCGCCAACTGGGTTTTAAGCCCGCGAGCCAAGCCAACATAGGGATAAAAGCGGTGTAACCAACTGGCAAAGTTACCTGCGCCATTGGTCAACACCGCATCCGTTGGCAGGTGCTTGACCAATGTATGAATGATGGCTGGCATGTCTATGGTACCGGGCATAACCATGCCACCGTTGGCGACATCTGTGTGTACGTGGTAATCGGCGTTGGCCTGTTGCGTCCAATTGGATTGCACCCACGCGACCTGGGGTAACTTGCCTTTGCAACTGGCGGCTAAAGCAGCTGCAGCGCTGGGCATGTCTGCGCAGCCGCTTATATGCGCCTTAAACACACGGTTCAGCTCATGAGCGCTGGCGTGTATGTGCACCAAGTGCTGTTTGCTCACTGGCGAGGTCACAAGTTTGTAGCCCTCTGTGGTGGACTCACCCAAACGCGGGCCCAGCACAAACAAGTAGTCGGCTTCTTGTATGCGCTTGCTCAATTGTGGGTTGATGGCCAAGCCCATGTCACCGGCGTACAGCGCATGGCTGTTGTCAAAACAGTCTTGAAACCGAAACGCATTGCTAACTGGCAACTGCCAATGTTCAACCCATGTTTGTACATCGCGTGCCGCCTGAGGTGTCCAACCGCCGCCGCCCAGCACCACAAGCGGGCGTTTAGCTGCTTGCAAGGCGTGTTCAATATCTAAGACAACGCGAGGTGACAAGCCAATAGGCACTGGCTGCGTACACCCCAATTGAGCAGGCAGACCGTAAAGATGCGCAGGTATCACTTGGGTCAGCATGTCCTCCGGCAATACCAATACCACTGGCCCAGGGCGACCGCTCATGGCTGTGGCGTATGCCCGCTGTACATACTCAGGTATTCGCAAGGGATCGTCTATGCGCTGCACAAGCTTGGCCATTGGGCCAAAAAGCTGGGTAAAGTCCACTTCTTGAAACGCCTCACGGTCGCGGCAGTCAGCGGCCACATCGCCCACCAACAGCAGCAACGGTGTGCTGTCTTGAAACGCGGTGTGCAAGCCAATGCTGGCATTGGTCGCACCTGGCCCCCGTGTGACCATGCAGACACCCGGTCGCCCCGTCAACTTGCCATGCGCTTCAGCCATGAATGCCGCCCCACCCTCTTGGCGACACGTTACAAACTGAATGGCTTCGGTATGGAGATGTAAACCATCAAGAACTGCTAAATAACTCTCACCGGGCACACCAAAAGCATGGGTTGCACCCTGCTCTATCAAACACTCCACCAGCCAATGTCCTGCCAACTTAACCTGCATAACAACCCTTAAAAATAATACTTAATAAACTGCAGTTGGCGTTTGCGTCTGCGTTTGCGTCTGCGCTTGCGTTTGGGCGCGTCTAGTCAAACGACCCACACCTAACGCCAAGCCCACAGAAGCAAACAGCACCAACGCGGCACCGGCTAGGGTTGCTTGGTAACGCCCAGCGTCCATCAGCGCACCGAATACAAGCGGCGACAAGGCAAAGCCAACGTCTAGGCCTGAGTACACCGTGCCATAAACCCGACCCGTTGAAGATGCAGGTGTGGCTTTGCGAATCATCATGTCGCGGCTTGGCCCGCCAACTCCCACTGCAAAACCAGTGGCGGCCAGACCCAACATGGTCCCAGTGGCTCCCAACACTGACGTGGCGCACAACAACAACAGGGCGGCGCCTGCAGCCATCGCGTAGGCCACGACGCGATCACTGTATGCGGCCTTCTTAACCGCCACCCAGCCACCGACCAACATACCCACAGCAGCACTTACCATATAGGCCGACAGCGTCATAGATGCGGCCTCAAAACTAACGCCGTGAAGCTGTTGCAAGATAGAAGGGGCAAATGTTTGTATCACTGCCAGCGTCATGGTGGACAACATGAAGAAGCCAAAACACCACCACACGACTGCCAACTTCATGTAGGCCAGTGGGTGCTCTGTAGAAGCGACATAACGTGTATCGGCAGCACGACTTTTGGCCGTAGAAGTGGCCAAACGTTCGCGGTTGGCCCACAGCACCCACAGCACCAATACATATAACAGCGCAGCACACCAATAAGCCACGCGCCAATTGGCCACTGCAGAAATACCCACCAAAAAGACGGGGGCCAGCGCCCAACCTAAATTGCCGGTTAAACCGTGAGCGCTGAAGGCGTAGCCTAAACGAGGCTCCGACACACGCTGGTTCAATATGGTGAAGTCGGCGGGGTGAAATGGTGCATTACCCAAACCCGCCAACAGGGCTGTCAGAACCAGCCCGCTGTAACCGGTCGCTGTGGCTGCTGACACCGCAGCCAGCGCAAATATAACCATTGAAGCAAACAGCACCG
>CALBWZ010000024.1 GCA_937893415.1 uncultured Comamonadaceae bacterium
CGACATGCGGCAGAGCGATTTGATTACGGTCGCCACCATCGAGCAGTCGGCCTATGACTTTTCTGTGTACGGCGGCCTAAACGGACACGTGGTCTACATCAGCCCAGGTGCACTCAAAGAGGAAAACCAGCGCAACGCACAAATGGACACCACCTAATCCCGCGTGGTGATTCGCGCAGAGGGCAATACCTTGACCAAAGCTGGCAGTGAGCCCTTACAAATTATGCCGGGCATGACCGCACAAGTGGGTATTTGACTGGTCAAAAGTCTGTGTTAGACTACATGCTGAAACCTATATTGCGCATGCAAGAGGCCTTCCGAGAGAAGCAAGCAATACCCAACTTTGACACACCATTAAGCGCCATTTAAAAGTTGAGCCGTCTTTTAAACGGCTTCTTTAAAGACTTCTGTGGCGGCTTTCAACTAGCTGTTGCGCAAACGCGCAATGCGCTCCTCTAGCGGCGGATGGGTAGCGAACAAGCTGCCTAAACCACCCGCAATGCCCATAGCCGCCATGGTTTTCGGCAGCGTGCCAGCTTGCATACCGCCAAGGCGCTGCAGTGCATTGATCATGGGTTGCTTGCGACCCATGAGACTGGCAGCACCGGCGTCTGCGCGAAACTCGCGCTGACGACTGAACCTAGCCACGATGATGGCGGCTACAAAGCCCAACAAAATGTCCATCACAATGGTGGTGATGTAGTAGCCCATACCGGGACCAGCGCTTTGTGTGTCATTGCGTCGCAATGCAGCGTCTACGAAATAACCCACCACGCGGCTGATGAACACCACAAAGGTGTTCATCACGCCTTGAATCAGCGTCATGGTGACCATGTCACCGTTGGCAATGTGCGCCACCTCATGGCCAAGTACAGCCTCGACTTCTTCGCGTGTCATGCCCCGCAACAAGCCAGTGGACACCGCCACCAATGCCGAGTTTTTAAATGCACCTGTGGCAAACGCATTGGGTTCGCCTTCGTAAATGGCCACTTCTGGCATGCCGATGCCCGCGGTAGTGGCAAAGCCTGAGACGGTCTGCAACAGCCATGTTTCATCGGCGTTACTGGCTTGCACGATCACTTTGGCACCGGTGCTCCACTTGGCAATTGGCTTGCTCATCAGCAGCGAAATAATGGCACCGCCAAAGCCCATGAGCAACGAAAAGCCCAACAACATGCCGAGGTCTAAGCCATTGGACGTCAAGAACCGGTTGACACCCAGCAAGCTGGCTGTCACGCCCAATACCAACATGACGGCCAAGTTGGTCATCACAAACAACACAATACGCTTCATTTGAATTCTCCCGTGGCCTCAGACATGAAAACTATTTTCAGTTCAGTGCCAGCAGCCGAATCATATGTGGGCTTTGGTGTAAATTTCAACGTTCTTTTTTAGAGCTACCACACGTTGTGGGGGATTTTGTCCAAGACGCAAAGGCCTGAACACCTGTGGGTCGTCATAAAAGCAGGGATTTGCGTTGTCGTCGCACCAGTTCGGGGTGCCCATAACGGGCAACGGCGTAAATGGCTTTTGACTTAAGTCGTCGTCGCGCAAAGCTTGTGCAAGCGCATGGTCTATGCCGCTGATAGGCGATTGCTTGCCAAACAATGCCTGCACAGACGGCGTTGGGAGCCACACATGCGCGGTCAAACTTTTGCGGGGATACAGCAGCAATTGCTCAAGCAAGGCATGGCCCACGACCAACAATTGACACTGCGCCCACAGCGGCCGCAGCGTAACAAAAGCCATCTGCCACTGGCGGTGACGCAGGGCATCCCAAATAGCTGGCGGAGCCAGCAGAACAGCGCCATTTTCATCCAACAGCGTCAGGGCATCTCGGGTAGGGCCGCGGGTTTGCCCCACACCACCAGCAGCCTCTAGAGCCTGCCACTGGCGCTGGTTAAGCGTTGCCTTGGTGAGCGGCCAATTGAGCCACATCAAACCATTGAAAAAGTCATGCGCACCACAGCGTGTGGGCACAGTGCGGGTTTGATAAATGTATGCTTCATAGGCTTGACCG
>CALBWZ010000025.1 GCA_937893415.1 uncultured Comamonadaceae bacterium
GCGTCGTTGAAATTCATCTGTGTCTTGTGCGGCTTGAAAGCGCTGGTATTCGCTGGCTTTGATGCGTGCGTAATAGTGTACGAATGCCTCACCAAAACCATCACACATAACGGTGTCTGACTGCAGTGCTTGAAGCGCGGCTTGTAAGTTACTGGGTATTTGATGGTTGGGTGTGTGTGCTGTTTCGAGCGCGGCGGTGTCATCGACTTCGTCGGTGTGGCTGTGTTGCTTGGTGTACGGCGAGTCGGTTGAGGGCCCAGGCGTTAGCTGCTGTTCTATACCATTCAACCCCGCGTGAATTTGTGATGCCATGTACAGGTAGGGGTTGGCAGCTGGTTCACCAAGGCGGTTTTCTATACGCGTATCGGTATCGCCTGCTTGCCCAATCACGCGCAGCATCGCGCCGCGGTTGTCGCGCCCCCATACAGCAGATTGAGGCGCAAGTGCATTGGGTTGAAAGCGGCCATAGCCGTTAACGGTCGGTGTGCTCAAGGCTGTCATGGCCGGTGCATGTGCCAGCAAGCCCGCTAAGTAATGCGCACCCACATCCGACAAGCTGTGCATGGCATTGCTAGGTGATGTGTGGGTTGCAGACGCTGTGGTGTCACGCATCATGGCGTTGCTGCCATCGCTTAAGTGCACCAACGACTGGTGCAAGTGCCAGCCACTGGACATGATGTGTGCAAACGGTGGTCTGCACATAAAGGTGGCGTGATAGCCTGCACGTCTTAGTGCTTGCTTGACCGCACTTCTAAAGAGCACCATGTTGTCGGCTGCGGTGAGCGCATCTGTGGCATCGAATACAGCCTCAACCTGGCTTGGGCCAAACTCCACCTCTAGCGATAGCAGTGGTAAGCCCAAAGCTTGGGCTGTGTGCTGAACAATGCGCAGCGGCTCCTCCGCCATATCAACGCAGGTCTCAGACAGCAAGCTAAAGCCCGGGTGAATCAAGCTGACGCGGGGGCTTGGGCCAGGCCAAGCCGCCAAGTCGGGATCTAAATTCTCACCATGTACGGGGTCGCGCAGTTTGTAGATGTGAAACTCAATCTCTAAGCCGCACACCATGCCTAAGCCGTGTTGTGACAGCTTGTTCAAAGCATGAATCAGTTGATAACGGGTGTCGTAGGGCACCCATTCACCGTTGGGGAATGCGGGTTGGCATTGCACCCATCCTGTTTTATGTGCCCATGGCAGGATCTTAAAGGTACTGGTAATGGGGTGAAGCGTCAGCGTATTGGCGTATTCGAAGCCGGGTAAGTCCGTGGCAATGTTGGCTTCAAAGACTTTAAACACTGTACGGTCCGAGGTGTCCTTCAGCATGGCTGTACTGACCATGCCCACACCGTTGTCTAAAGCCTTGATCGCGGCACTGGCGGTGAGCGTTTTACCCCGCGTCATACCATGCAAGTCGCACCATACGAACCGTACCAGTTCCAGTTGGTGCTCACGTATGTGTTGGGCCATGTTCATGGCTGTGGCTTGTCAGTGTGCAGCACTTTTTCAGGCGCTGCTGCAAGCGCTAAGACCGTATTCCAAGGCGCGTTGGCTCGCTTGCTTGCCACGGTCTGCGCCAACCACAATTGCCAGTCATGCCCAGGTGCAATGCCATCAACTGTGTCTGGTCCTGTGCGCGTGGCGGCAATGTCTGCTTGCGCGACTCCTGGCGCAGGTTTGCCGTTTTCAACGTCGTCTATCGCTTTAATCAGTGTTCGTCGGTTGGACATGATGGCCACATCTGTGGTGCCCAAGTGTTCACGGGTCCGGTCTTGAATGGGGCCCATACTTTCGCAAGCCCATTGGTCGTGCACGTTGATGTCGTCTTCACCCATGCCTAAGTAGGTGCGTGAACGTTGTTCTTCCGCATTAAAGCCCCAGTTGTTGTGCCGTCCAGACTTGGGTATGTAGTCGGGCAGGTCGACTGCTTGTAAGCGTTGGTTGCGCATGGCCTCTTTGTCAACTGGGCCGTCAAAGCTGGTGAAGATGGCGTACCAATAGGTGCGTGTGTCGTCAACTGGTACGTGGATCTGTGTGATCGTGATGGTCTCTGACAGAGGAATAACAAACGTGTGAGGAAAAATGGAATGGGTGACACGCACATGTGTCAGCTCATCGGTCATGGCGCGAAGGGCTGTAAGGCGCATGCCATAGGGTTGAGCGGCAACCGCGATGCTGGGTTTGTCAAATTCGCGCATGACCTTGGTCATGGGCCACCGTTGACCATTGATATCGCCAGCACTGGCGCCGCGAAACTGCTTGCCATAGCTGTCGTCTAGCGATTCGTCCATAAAGAAACGGTGTAAAAAAGACGGGTGAGCAGGGTCTATGCCCACCTCAAAGGCTTGTAGCCAGTTGCATTGCCATTGCCCTTTAAATGCAAAGGTGTGTGAGTTGGGTGCGCTGAGACAATCCAAAGCAGGCAGGGGTGGAGCGGTAGCGCTGTCGACTCCAAACCAAGCAAATAGAACGCCACTGCGCTCTATGAGCGGGTAGCTGCGCTGTTTGACGCGCGTGCACAGCTTGCTACCCTCAGGCTCGCCTGGTGTTTCAATGCACTGTCCTGTGATATCGAACTTCCAGCCATGAAACGGGCATCGCAAGCCGTCGCCTTCATTGCGCCCAAACGCCAAGTCAGCACCACGGTGTGGACAGTCACGGTCCAATAATCCAAATTCGCCTTGTGCGTTTTTGAACAAAACCAAGTCTTGGCCCAGCACACGCAGGGCTTTAACTGGCCGTGTGGCCATGTTGGGGTCTAGGTGAGGGTTGAATTCATCCACCAGCGCAACGGGTTGCCAGTACTGACGCATCAAATTGCCACAGGGCGTGTTGGGGCCAATACGCGTGATGCGTTCGTTCAGTTCAGCTTTCATGGGTGGCGTGTCTCGCTGTCGGTTGCATGTTAAAAGTGTATCCCATTTGTATAAAATGGGATACCATTTGCGCATGAATGTACAAGAAACTGTTTTGATGCATCTGCGCGACCTGATCCTCGGCGGCACATTCGCCCCGGGGCATCGCTTGGCAGAACAACCGCTGGCCGAGCGTTTTGGGGCTTCGCGCACGCCTATAAGAAGCGCTTTGGTGACCTTAGAGCAAGAGGGTTTGATTGAGTCCAGCGAAACTGGCAAGTACTTGGTACGCCAATTCACCCCACAAGAAGTGATAGATGCAATTGCTGTGCGTGGCCACTTAGAAGGTATGGCTGCACGTTTGGTTGCTGAGCACGGCTTGACCAGACAAC
>CALBWZ010000026.1 GCA_937893415.1 uncultured Comamonadaceae bacterium
GGCATCATGGCGCGCAATTTCTCACCCACCACTTCAATCTGGTGTTCAGATGTGAGACGACGACGTGCAGTCATAGATGGGTAGTTCAACTGGCCCTCCTGAATAAACATCTTGGCGTAATCACCGTTTTGGATGCGCTTCAAGGCGTTGCGCATGGCTTCGCGCGACTCGGCATTGATAACTTCTGGGCCTGTCACATACTCGCCAAACTCTGCATTGTTAGAGATAGAGTAGTTCATGTTGGCGATGCCACCTTCATAGATCAAGTCCACGATGAGCTTCAGCTCATGCAAACACTCGAAATAGGCCATCTCTGGCGCGTAACCAGCTTCGACCAAGGTCTCAAAGCCCATCTTTACCAATTCAATGGCACCGCCACACAGAACAGCTTGCTCGCCGAACAAGTCGGTTTCGGTCTCTTCTTTGAAGTTGGTTTCAATAATGCCAGCCCTACCGCCACCGTTGGCCATGGCGTAGCTCAAAGCCAAATCACGGGCTTTACCGCTTTTATCTTGATGCACAGCAACCAAGTGAGGCACGCCGCCACCTTGAGAGTAGGTGTTACGAACTGTGTGCCCTGGCGCTTTTGGCGCGACCATCCACACGTCTAAGTCAGCGCGTGGAATGACTTGGTTGTAATGCACATTGAAGCCGTGGGCAAACGCCAATGAGGCACCTTGCTTGATGTTGGGCGCCACGTTGTTGGTGTAAACCTCGCCGATACGCTCGTCGGGCAGCAACATCATGACCACATCGGCGGCTTTCACCGCATCGTTGACTTCCATCACGGTCAAGCCAGCTTTTTCGACTTTGGTCCATGAAGGGCCGTCTTTTCGCAAGCCGACAACGACTTTGACGCCAGACTCGTTCAGATTTTGCGCGTGTGCGTGACCTTGACTGCCGTAGCCAATAATGGCGACTGTTTTGCCCTTGATTAGGCTCAAATCGCAATCTTTGTCGTAAAAAACTTTCATGATGGTCCTCGTTAGAAAAATGGAGTGGAAAACAAACTAAACAAATGAAATCTGACAGATACAGATCAAAGCGCTAAACCCGGAGTATTCTCTCACCCCGGCCGATACCGCAAGTGCCAGTGCGCACGGTTTCTAAAATGGCACCCGCATCAATGGCTTGCAAAAACGCGTCGTTTTTGACTTGGTCCCCTGTGAGCTCGACGGTATAAGAGCGATCGGTCACGTCAATGACGCGTCCGCGAAAGATATCAGCCATGCGCTTCATCTCCTCACGCTCTTTACCAACGGCACGAACCTTGACCAGCATTAACTCGCGTTCGGTGTAGGCACCTTCGGTCAAGTCGACAACTTTCACCACTTCAATGAGGCGGTTTAGATGCTTCGTAATTTGCTCAACCAACTCGTCAGAACCGGTGGTTTGAATGGTCATTCGCGACAAACTAGGGTCTTCAGTGGGGGCTACTGACAGCGACTCGATGTTGTAACCGCGGGCAGAAAATAAACCAACTACGCGTGACAGCGCGCCAGGTTCGTTCTCTAGAAGAACAGCAATGATGTGTTTCATATAGGGTTGTTTCTTTTTGTCGCCCTCCCCAGCTCACGGTAACAAGCTGGTTTGGCGAACAATAGATTCAAAAGCGTTAAGGTTATGACAACGTGCCTAAAGGACAACGCTGCGAGAGCCAAAGCGGTGGGGGAATAAGCTGGCTGTAGGTTACAGGTCTTCTGTACCCAACAGCATTTCCGTAATACCCTTGCCGGCTTTAACCATTGGGAAAACGTTTTCTGTTGGGTCGGTCCTGAAGTCCATAAACACAGTGCGATCTTTCAACTTACGGGCTTCATGCAAGGCACCTTCTACGTCTTGAGGGCGTTCAATCAGCATGCCCACATGACCGTAAGCTTCTGCCAACTTTACAAAGTCCGGCAAGG
>CALBWZ010000027.1 GCA_937893415.1 uncultured Comamonadaceae bacterium
TGACTGCCGACGAAATATTGATTGAAGTTGAAACGGACAAAGTGGTGCTAGAAGTGCCTGCACCCTCGTCTGGTGTGCTGGCTGAAATCATTCAAGGTGATGGCGCCACTGTTGGCTCTGACCAAGTGCTAGCCAAAATAGATACCGATGGCAAAGGCACCGCCCCTGAAGCTGCCGCAAAATCAACCCCGGCTGTACCAACTGCCAGCGCACCTAGCGCTACCGCCGCAGCACCTGCAAAAAACATGGCTGGTGTAGCCTCTCCAGCTGCGTCTAAACACATGGCAGACAACGGTATGGCCGCTGGGTCTGTGTCCGGAACTGGCAAGGACGGACGCGTTACAAAGGGTGATGTGTTGGCCGCTGTCAGCAAACCTGCTGTCGCAGTTGCTGCTGCGTCTATTCCCAATGGCGTACCGACCAAGATGTTGCCACAAGTGCCCACACTGGCACCAGATTTGGGCGACAGGCCTGAGCAGCGTGTTCCTATGAGCCGTTTGCGTGCACGTGTTGCAGAGCGTTTGTTGCAATCACAAGCGACCAATGCCATTCTCACAACGTTTAACGAAGTGAACATGGCACCAGTCATGGAACTGCGTAAAAAATACCAAGAGAAATTTGAAAAAGAGCATGGTGTGCGTTTGGGCTTTATGAGCTTTTTTGTCAAGGCTGCTGTAGCAGCACTCAAGCGCTATCCTTTGCTGAATGCGTCTGTTGACGGCAACGACATTGTTTACCACGGCTACTTTGACATCGGTATTGCGGTTGGTTCTCCTCGTGGCCTTGTCGTGCCAATTTTGCGCAACGCCGACCAGATGAGTTTTGCTGATATTGAGATCAAAATTGCCGAATACGGCAACAAGGCCAAAGAGGGCAAGTTGGGTATAGAAGAAATGACAGGTGGTACTTTCTCCATCTCAAACGGTGGTGTATTTGGATCCATGTTGTCCACGCCAATCATCAATCCACCACAGTCGGCTATTTTGGGTGTTCACGCAACCAAAGACCGTGCGGTTGTTGAAAATGGCCAAGTGGTAGTGCGTCCCATTAACTACCTAGCAATGAGCTACGACCACCGCATTATTGATGGCCGCGAAGCCGTTTTGGGTTTGGTGACCATGAAAGAAGCGTTGGAGGATCCTTCACGTTTGTTGTTTGGTATCTAAGCCCGCGACCGCATGTGCGGTCGTGAGCACACACCAAGTCTTTTTTTGTTGTATCGGTGTACGTCACGTATGCAAAAAAGTCGCATTGAGCGACTGAGTTTTCAGAGGATTGTTTATGTCTCAAGCATTTGATGTTGTTGTTATTGGCGCTGGCCCTGGTGGCTATGTAGCTGCCATTCGTGCTGCCCAATTAGGTTTTAAAGTCGCTTGTATTGACGAGTGGACCAACGCTGCAGGCGGTGCAGCCCCTGGCGGCACTTGTACCAATATTGGTTGTATTCCATCAAAAGCGTTGTTGCAGTCGTCTGAGCATTACGAGCAGGCATCGCACCACTTTAATGAGCATGGTATTGGCTTTAAAGGTTTGTCTCTGGATGTCGCCAAAATGCATGCCCGCAAAGACGCTGTTGTCAAGCAAAACAACGATGGCATTTTGTATTTGTTTAAGAAAAACAAAATTACCTTTTTCCACGGGCGGGGCAGCTTTGTGTCTAGCAGCGACAACAGTTTTGAGGTGGCTGTCACCGGCAAAAAATCAGAGACCATTACCAGCCGTCACGTCATCGTGGCTACAGGCTCTAGCGCGCGCGCGCTATCAGGTACGCCCTTTGACGAAGTGAACGTGCTGTCCAACGATGGCGCTTTGCGCGTGGGTGCTGTACCCAAAAAAATTGGTGTCATTGGCGCAGGCGTTATTGGTCTCGAAATGGGGTCAGTCTGGCGCCGGTTGGGAGCGGAAGTCACCATTTTGGAGGGCCAGTCTGTGTTCCTAGGGGCAGTTGACCAACAAATTGCCAAAGAAGCGCATAAAACTTTTATCAAACAAGGCTTACATATTGAGATGGGCGCGACTGTCGGCGATATCAAAGCAACCAGCAAGCAGGTATCGATTGCCTACACCAATGCCAAGGGCGAAGCTCAAAAATTAGTCGTCGATAAACTTATTGTGTCCATTGGGCGTGTGCCCAATACAACGGGTCTTAACAGCGAGTCAATCGGTCTAAAACTGGATGAGCGTGGCGCTGTTGTTGTGGACGACCTGTGTCGCACAAGTGTGGCGGGCGTTTGGGCTGTGGGCGATGTTGTTCGTGGTCCGATGCTTGCTCACAAAGCCGAGGAAGAGGGCGTTGCTGTCGCCGAGCGTATTGCTGGTCAACACGGTCATGTGGATTTCAATCTGGTACCTTGGGTCATTTACACCAGTCCAGAGATTGCTTGGGTGGGTCAAAACGAGGAACAGCTCACAGCGTCTGGTCGCGCATTCAAGGCGGGTACGTTCCCGTTTTTGGCCAATGGGCGTGCCCGCGCCATGGGTGACACCACTGGCATGGTCAAAATGCTGGCGGATGCTGAGACTGATGAGATATTAGGCGTGCACGTCGTAGGCCCCATGGCCAGCGAGCTGATTGCAGAAGCTTGTGTTGCCATGGCCTTTA
>CALBWZ010000028.1 GCA_937893415.1 uncultured Comamonadaceae bacterium
ATCCGCCCCTGCCTATCGGCAATCTCGCTCAGATGCTCACAGCGTTTGGGACGACATCACGTGCGAGCTAAAAGCGTCATAAACCAGACGGTTGACCCCTATTACAGCTTGGAGCCACTAACTTGACGATACCAGCTGGGCCTATACTGCGCAGGCAATGAACGAATGGCTGCAATTACTACTGACTTGGCTAAGCCTGCCCGAGGTGGGACTACCCACCTTGTTTGTCGTGGCGTTTGTGTCTGCCACGCTCTTGCCTATGGGTTCAGAGGCGGCTTTATTCGGATTGGTATCGATTAAGCCAGAATTGTTCTGGCCTGCCATCATCGTGGCGAGTGCTGGCAATACAGCAGGTGGTGCCTTGAGTTGGGCTATGGGCATGGGCCTGCACAAAGCGGTGGATGTCTCACGCGACAAGCGTGGCACTGCACACGTACCAAACGCTTACCACAACCGCGCCGGACAGTGGGCCGTTGCTTGGCTCAAGCGCTTAGGCCCTAAAGCCTGTTTGCTGAGTTGGTTGCCTGCGGTGGGCGACCCACTGTGCGCGGTAGCGGGCTGGTTGCGGTTGCCGTTTTGGCCTTGCGTGGCCTACATGGCAATCGGCAAACTGGCCCGCTACATCACCTTGACCTATGCATTGGTGTGGGGTTGGCAAATGTGGGGCTAAACGCCTCTTACAGGTTAAGGGCTGAACAAGAAGTTCATCACGTCACCATCTTTCACCACGTACTCTTTGCCTTCAGCGCGCATTTTCCCGGCGTCTTTGGCACCTTGCTCTCCTTTGAACGAAATAAAGTCGCTGAAAGCAATGGTTTGAGCGCGTATGTAGCCCTTTTCAAAGTCGGTATGGATGACGCCTGCGGCTTGAGGGCCAGTATCACCTACGCGTATGGTCCATGCGCGCACCTCTTTCACGCCAGCCGTGAAGTAAGTTTGCAAACCCAGCAGAGAATAGGCTGACCGAATGAGGCGGTTAAGTCCTGGCTCGGCTTGACCCAACTCTTCCAAAAACATCTGGCGGTCTTCGTCGTCCATTTCGCTCATCTCGGCTTCAAGTTTGGCGCAAATAGCCACGACTGGCGCACCTTGTGCCGCGGCGAAGGCGGTTAACTTGTCCAGCAAAGGGTTGTTCTCAAAGCCGTCTTCTGCCACGTTGGCAACAAACATGGCGGGTTTGGCCGTGATGAGAAAAAATTGTTTCAGATCGGCTTGCTCCTCTTTGGAGAAGTCAATGGTGCGCACGGGCTTGGTATCGTTCAGCGCGAGCTGACACTTTTCCAAGACGATCAATTGCTTGGCCGCATCTTTGTCGCCAGAGCGGGCTATTTTGCTAACACGGTGCAAGGCTTTTTCAACCGCCGACAAGTCCGCCAAACACAACTCTGTTTGAATGACCTCAATGTCAGAAATGGGGTCTATTTTGTTAGACACGTGTATGACGTTGTCGTCTTCAAAACACCTCACCACATTGACAATGGCGTCGGTTTCACGAATATGGGCCAAAAATTTGTTGCCCAAGCCCTCGCCGGTACTTGCACCGGCCACCAAACCAGCAATATCAACAAATTCCACAATAGCAGGCACCACGCGATCGGGTTCCACTATGGCTTTCAACTCGTCTAAACGCGTATCAGGCACTTCCACTACGCCCACATTGGGCTCTATGGTGCAAAACGGATAGTTCTCCGCCGCAATGCCCGACTTGGTCAGGGCGTTAAACAATGTACTTTTACCAACGTTGGGCAAGCCAACAATGCCGCATTTCAAACTCATGATGATCCTAAAAAACTAGGGCTTAGTTTAAGCCACTGCGCCAAACCCTACCTCTGGTCCACCGCTGCACCAGCACAAGCCACCCCCTCTTACAATGAAGGCATGACTTTGCAAGCCGATATTGCCGTGCACGGCAGCGGTATAACCGCTCACACCACTGCGTTGCTAATGGCCGGCTTGGGCCTGCGCGTGCAGGTGACTGCTGTACCTAGCTCTAGCCACACAGCAGCGGTGCGTGATATCCGCGCCTACGCTGTCAATCACGCCTCCAAAGCCACGCTCACTTTGGCTGGGGTGTGGCCTGACGACGCATATGCCGATTGGCTCACCCCCGTTCATCAAATGCGGGTATTTGGTGACACCTCAGGGCAGTTGGACTTCAACGGCCCCGATGGCATCACCAACCTGCCTGTTGCGTGGATGGCAGATGTGCCCGCTTTGGAGAACACTTTGCGGCGGATTGTAAGTACTCACTCTCGTATTACTCAAGTGGCAGAAGGCGCTGAGCCCGTAGGCACTTTGAACGTGTTGTGCGAAGGCAAGCACAGCGCATGGCGAAGCCGACTGGGTATAGACACCGCCCCTGTTCACTACCCCCACCGCGCCTTGGCGGCTCGTTTGCGCAGCGCCCAGCCCCACGGTGGCGTTGCACAACAGTGGTTTGATGGCGATACCATTTTGGCGCTGCTGCCTGTAGGTGGTGCAGGTGGTTGCGACCTGGCCATGGTCTGGTCCATGCCACAAACACAATGCGACGAGTGGACAAGAAAGGCTCAAACAGCTGACGGGGTCAGCGAATTGCTGCAAGCCATTGGTACAGCCAGCCGGCATGGCTTCAGCCAACTTGAGATACTGAACGGTCCAGTGGGTTTTGGGCTCACACGGTCGCTGGCCACGCAGTGGGTGCTGCCAGGCGTGGCCTTGGTTGGTGACTCAGCCCACACCATTCACCCGCTCGCAGGATTGGGCTTGAATATGGGCTTGGCCGACGTGCAGGCGTTGGTAGATGTGGTGGGCGCAAGGCGAAAAGGACAAACGGTGGCAGATATGCGGGTGCTTAGACGCTACCAGCGCCGCCGCGCCGCCAGCACCGCCGATTTGCAATTCGCCACACATGCACTGTTCCACGTGTTTACCCAACCTTGGGCTAAGACCCAGCCTGTGCAAAGCTTACGCAATTGGGGCATGCTAGCCGTTAACGCAGCTAAGCCACTCAAACGCTGGGTTCAGGCTCAAGGCATGGGCCGCACGTATTAACTATTTTTTATTGTTTAACAACGCAACATCATATGACGTCTATTTTTACTTTGACACGCCACTTGGCCACCTTGGCCTTGGCCTGTTTACTCGCGCTACCGGCCACGGCCCAAGACGTCCCACAAGCCAACACCATACGCACAAACCTCGCCAAGCAGCTGCCTAATTTGCCCGCTATTGACAGCGTGCTGGCCACCCCCATGAAAGGCTTGTTTGAGGTCCGGTTTGGTGGCAGCGACATTTTGTACACCGATGCAGGTGGCAACTATTTGATACAAGGTTCGCTGATTGACCTCAAGGCCAAGCGCAATTTGACAGAGGAGCGCACCAACGCGCTGTCGGCCATTGCGTTTGACGAGTTGCCTTTAAAAGATGCCTTTGTTATCAAACGTGGAACCGGCAGCAGGAAAATAGCGGTGTTTGAAGACCCCAATTGTGGTTACTGCAAACGTTTTGAACAAGGCTTGGCCACACTTGACAACATCACAGTTTACGTATTTTTGTATCCCATACTAGGCCCTGACTCAGTCAAAAAATCACAAGCCATTTGGTGTGCCAAAAACCCTGGTAAAACCTTTGAAGACTGGATGCTCGACGGCGTCACACCGCCTAACTTGGCCAAGTGCAACACCGACGCGCTCACGCGCAACACTGAATTTGGCAAACGCAACAAAATACAAGGCACACCCGCCATCTTCTTTACCGATGGCACACGCGTACCTGGTGCCATTTCTGCCGACGAGGTGGAGAAACGCCTAGCAGCCATCCAATAAACAACAGCAAAGCAACCCACGCCATGGCTTCTGTCACCCACACCGTTGGCTTCAGCCAAGTTGAAAACCATTTGTTTGAGGTGCAACTGCGCATCACCAAGCCAGCCAAACAACAGCTGCTGAGCTTGCCAGTTTGGATTGCCGGTAGCTACTTGATACGTGAATTTTCCGGCCAGCTACAAGGCCTTGAGGCCTCGCAGGGCCGCAGTGCATGCCCGGTTAAGCAACGCAGCAAAAATGAGTGGGTGGTCAGCACCAACGCCAGCACACCGCTGGTGGTACGTTTTGCGGTGTATGCCTTTGATGCCTCTGTGCGAACGGCCTTCCTGGACCAGACCAGGGGCTTTTTTAACCCCACCAGCCTGTGCCTGCGCGTTGCTGGTCTGACCGGAACAACACAGCGCTTGGTCATCACCAAGCCTGCGCAAGCACACTGCTCTACTTGGCGAGTTTCTACTGCCTTGAAGCCCGTTGCGGTGGATGCACGCGGCTACGGCAGCTACACCGCAGCCAACTACGACATGTTGGCGGATTCGCCAGTGACGTTGGGTGATTTTTGGCGCGGCCAATTTACCCTGCGCGGTGTACCCCACCAGTTTGTAGTCACTGGCATGGGCAGCGCCACGCAAGCTGGCTTTGACCACAAGCGGCTCATGGCTGACACCAAACGTATTTGTGAAACAGAAATGGCCTTGTGGCATGGTGCCAGTGCCAAAGCCACGCCATTGCCATTTGACCACTATGTGTTTATGTTGCATGCCAGCGCCAACGGTTATGGTGGGCTAGAGCACCAATTCAGCACCGCACTTATTTGCCCGCGAGCGCACCTGCCGCAGCTAGACACCGCCAACCCAACTGCGATGTCGCCTGGGTCGCCCCTTTCAGCCAGCGATGGCTACACGCAGTTATTGGGGCTGATCAGCCACGAGTATTTCCATACGTGGAACGTGAAGCGCATGCGCCCAAGCGAGTTGGCCACCATCCATTACGACAGCGAAAACTACACCGAGTTGCTGTGGTTCTTTGAGGGCTTTACCAGCTACTATGACGACCTTATGCTTCAGCGGGCTGGCATTATTTCACGTGACACCTACTTAGAGTTGGTCTCTAAAACCATCAACCAAGTGGCACAAACGCCAGGTCGCTTGGTACAAAGTGTGGCGCAGGCCAGTTTTGATGCCTGGGTCAAGTACTACCGTATCAACGAAAACACACCGAACGCCACTGTCAGCTACTACACCAAGGGCTCATTGGTTGCGCTGTGCTTGGACCTGAGTTTGCGAAGCGCGTCTGGCTCTCACACCACGCTAGACGACCTCATGCGCAGTTTGTGGGCCATCACCAATGGTGGACCCATGCGTGAACGTGATGTCACAACTGCGCTGGTGCAACTGGGCTATCCAGATATAGCCAAACAGCTGCAACTGTGGGTGCACAGCACCAGCGCTTTACCAGTCGCCTCGCTGTTGAGCGCGTTTGGCGTTAAGCAACACCGCACAACGCCTACTACAGCGCAATACCTTGGGATGCGTGTTGCCCAGACCAATGGCCTGCGCATCAGCCATGTGCAGCGCGGCAGCGCTGCTGAAACCGCCGGTTTTGCCAGCGGCGACGAGTGGTTGGCTGTAACGGTGGGTGGGCAGACTTGGCGAGTCTTGTCTCTTGACGAGGTGACGACGTGGCTGGCGCAGCGCGCTGAGGTGCAAGCCTTGGTCAACCGTGACGGCCAAATCCTCACACTGGACTTGCACATGCCCGTCATACCCGCTGCACAGTTGCATACACTTCACACGGTTGATGCCACGCTGCTGAAGCATTGGTTGCACTAACAATTGTGCACCACAGCGGCTGACGCTATAACGGCTTGCTTTGATCAAACAGTAGGCTTGTAAAAACACCAAACGCTGGCATGCAGGACTGATGTGTCATCGCTTGTCGATGACGCGCTTGGCTTTGCCCATGCTGCGCTCGACACCACCACAGGGCTGCAACACCACAGTGATGCTGCTGCCTACAAACGTTTTTACATCCTGCGCCAGCGCGGCCGCGGCGGCCAATGCACGCTGACTGTTGTGTGATTGATTGGGTGCAACCTCTACATGGACAGATAAGCAGTCCAAATGGCCGTCTTTGGTGAGCACGCACTGGTAGTGCGGCGCCAGCATGGCTTGTTTAAGAATCAACTCCTCGATTTGCGTAGGGAATACATTGACGCCCCTCACAATCATCATGTCGTCGCTGCGCCCCGTTATTTTTTCCATACGACGCATTGGCCGTGACGTACCCGGCAATAAGCGCGTGAGGTCACGCGTGCGGTAGCGAATAATGGGCAGCGCCTCTTTGGTCAAGCTGGTAAAGACCAACTCTCCCATGTCGCCGTCAGCAACAAGCTCTCCTGTGTCGGGATTGATGACTTCTGGGTAAAAGTGATCTTCCCAAATAGTGGGGCCGTCTTTGCGTTCAATACACTCACTGGCTACGCCGGGCCCCATGACTTCTGACAGGCCGTAAATATCCACCGCATCAATGCCCATGCGCTGCTCAATGGCCAAACGCATGTCGTTGGTCCAAGGCTCTGCACCAAACACACCTACACGCAGTGAGCTGCTGCGAGGGTCGATGCCTTGTCGTTCAAACTCGTCGGCGATAGCCAGCATGTAACTGGGCGTGACCATAATGATGTCTGGCTTGAAGTCTTGAATGAGTTGCACTTGACGCTCGGTTTGTCCGCCGCCAAACGGCACCACAGTTAAACCCAAACGCTCAGCGCCGTAATGCGCGCCCAAACCGCCCGTGAACAAACCGTAGCCATAGCTCACATGCACCATGTCACCGCGTCTAGCGCCACCAGCGCGCAAACTGCGAGCCACCAAGGTGGCCCATGTGTCGATATCGTTTTGGGTATAGCCCACCACTGTGGGTTTGCCTGTCGTGCCGCTCGAGGCGTGTATGCGCACCACTTGCTCACGCGGCACAGCGAACATGCCAAAGGGGTAGTTATCGCGTAAGTCAGCTTTGGTGGTGAAAGGAAACTTAGACAAGTCTGCCAAGCTGCGGCAACCGTTGGGGTGGATACCCGCCGCATCAAATTTGGCTTTGTACACCGGCGAATTGGCATAGGCATGGGCCAGTGTGGCCTGCAGGCGTTTGAGTTGCAACGCGCGCAACTCATCAACGCTGGCGGTTTCAATGGCATCTAAAGGTAGGTTGCTAACAGTCATGGTGCTTGGAAGTTAAAACGTAAAAAAGGGTTTAAACGGGCAATACCGTGCCTTTTATAGCCGTTGATTTGCCCCTGAACAGAGCAATGGTCGTGCCCTCTTGGTTGCTAACGCGAATGTCGTACACACCCGCTCGCCCACGCACGATTTGCTCAGTTGCACGAGCTGTCAGCACATCACCCAACACAGAAGCTTCTAAAAATTCAATCGTGCAGCCAGATGCCACACTGGCTTGGTTGCGGCTGTTACAAGCGAAGGCGAAGGCTGAGTCAGCCAGCGTGAAAATAAAGCCACCATGACACATGCCCAAACCGTTCACATGCTTAGATGTCACGGTCATTTGCAGTTGCGCCTCACCCGGAGCGCAATGCATCAATGACATGCCCATGGTTATACGGCTGGCTACATCGGCCTCAAACATGTGCGCACAAGCGCTCTGAGCCAGCGCCAATGCTTCAGCGGTGTGTGCCGTCATAGCGCTTAAGTCCCTTTAAAATTGGGTGCGCGTTTTTCTAAAAACGCTTGCACACCTTCTAAATAGTCGTGGCTAGAGCCCAACGCTGATTGTGTGTCTCGCTCGACGTTCAGTTGCTCGTCCAATGTGTTGGTCGCGCTGGCACGCAGCAAGTGGCGCGTGGCCAACAAGGCTTTGGTGGGCATGCTTGCCAGCTTATTGGCCAGCGCCATGGCTGCAGTTTGCAAGGCGCCGATGTTGTCACCGGCGGTGTCCACCACATCCCAAATCAGGCCCCACTCTTTAGCTTGCGCGGCACCCAGCTTGTCACCTGTCAGCGCCAGGCCCATGGCACGTGCCAGACCCAAGCGCTCTGTCAGCAGCCATGAACCACCCGCATCAGGCACCAGTCCAATCTTGCTAAATGCTTGAATGAAACTGGCGTTAGAGGCGGCCAGCACCATGTCGCACGCCATCGCAAACGAGGCGCCAGCGCCAGCAGCCACACCGTTTACAGCAGCAATAGTCGGCATAGGGTGGGCTTGCAATTTGCGCACCGTTGGGTTGAAACACTGGTCGATTACAGGACCCGGATCGGCCCGCTTGACCATGTCTGGTCCAGGCGTAAAGTCAAAGTCTGACAAGTCAGCGCCAGCACAGAACCCACGGCCTGCGCCTGTAATAACGGTGCATCGAACCCCTGTGGTTTGGGCGGCTTGGTCCAGTGCAGACCACAAGTCGGCGTGCATCTGGCGGTTAAAGCTGTTGAGAGCTTGTGGGCGGTTTAGGGTTATGAGGGCAACTGCGCCGTCGATATGGCACAGCACACTGGGCTCGGTTGACGTGTTGGATGCGTTGTCTATAGCGTTGTCTGCTGATGTCACTTGCGTCACCTTAATTTTGTTAGCGTATCGCTTTTGAATGTAGCATTAACCAACCGAACGGTCGGTTAATTTATACCCTCGTTTACCCTTATTGGGTACAAGCTTCGTGGGTCGCATACACTCAAGATTAAGCCCTAACACCCACCTACTTTGAGAACATACCCTATGAGTGACGCACTAGTTCTGACAGACACACAAGGCCGCGCGGCCATCATTACCTTGAATCGCCCCAAGCAACTCAATGCCTTGAATGACGCACTGATGGACGAGTTGGGCGCTGCTCTAACGGCCTTTGACAACGATGACAGCATTGGCTGCATCATCATTACTGGCAGCGAAAAGGCATTTGCTGCTGGTGCCGACATTGGCGCGATGGCCAGTTACACCTTCGCCGATGTGTACAAAGGGGACTACATCACGCGCAACTGGGAAACCATTCGGCGAATTCGCAAACCCGTCATTGCTGCGGTCTCAGGCTTTGCCTTGGGCGGCGGCTGCGAGTTGGCCATGATGTGCGACTTCATCATTGCGTCAGACACCGCCAAGTTTGGTCAACCCGAAATCAAGTTAGGTGTTATTCCTGGTGCAGGCGGCACACAACGTTTGCCTCGCGCCGTTGGTAAATCCAAGGCCATGGACATGGCACTGACCGGACGGATGATGGACGCCGTTGAAGCCGAGCGCGCTGGACTGGTTAGCCGCGTGGTCGCTGCAGACAAACTCATGGAAGAAGCGCTGGGCGCAGCCCTGATGATCGGTGGCTACTCTATGCCCAGCGTTATGGCCGCTAAAGAGTCAGTTAACCAAGCCTTTGAAGGGTCGTTGGCAGACGGCGTGCACTTTGAGCGTCGCCTGTTCCATGCGCTATTCGCCACAGACGACCAAAAAGAAGGCATGGATGCCTTCGTGAACAAGCGCAAGCCCAACTTTACGCACCAATAAACAAACGCTGTCACAGTGCTTGGCTGAGACATTTTTTGCAAAGCTGCAAACAAGTTAAAAAGATTGGCTATAATTTGAGGCTTGGTGATGTAGCTCAGCTGGTTAGAGCACAGCATTCATAATGCTGGGGTCGGTGGTTCAA
>CALBWZ010000029.1 GCA_937893415.1 uncultured Comamonadaceae bacterium
GCGGCACCCGGCAAAGAGTAACGCCACGGCCCAGCTGTCCAGCAGCAGGGCCAGTGCAAGCTGCGCACTCGCAGTTGTCGTCAGCAGTGCAAAATGGCGGTATGAAACCACCAAAAAGACTGCAAACACTGATCGAAGAGGGCCTGATCGACGCTGTTGTGCGCCAACTGATGAGCGGCAAAGAGGCCATGGTCTATGTGGTGCGCTGTGGCGATGAGACCCGTTGCGCCAAGGTCTATAAAGAGGCCACTGAGCGCAGTTTCCGCCAAGCGGTGGACTACACCGAAAACCGCAAGGTTAAAAACTCTCGTCAGGCACGCGCCATGGCCAAAGGCTCGCGCTTTGGCCGCCAGGCGCAAGAGGCGGCTTGGCAAAGTGCCGAGGTAGATGCGCTGTACCGCTTGGCAGGTGCTGGTGTGCGGGTGCCTGAACCGTTCAATTTCTTTGATGGTGTGTTGCTGATGGAGTTGGTCGCCGATGCCAATGGCGATGCGGCCCCTAGACTGAACGATGTGGTCTTTACGCCAGAGGACGCCTTGGTGCATCACGCGATGTTGTGTATGCAAGTGGTGCGCATGCTGTGCGCCGGTGTTGTGCATGGTGACTTGTCCGAGTTCAATATTTTGCTGGCCGAGGATGGCCCTGTGATCATTGACTTGCCCCAAGCGGTGGACGCCGCCGGCAATAACCACGCCAAGCGTATGTTGCTGCGCGATGTGGCCAATTTGCGCAACTTCTTTGGCAATTTTGCCCCCGAGTTGCTCAACACCGATTACGGCCACGAAATTTGGGACTTGTACCAAGGCGGCATGCTGCGCATTGACTCAGTGCTGACCGGTCAGTATGCGCATGCCGGCGGTGCGGTCGATGTAGACGGTGTGATGCGCGAAATTGACGACGCCCGCGATGAGGAGGCTGCCCGTCTGCAGCGCATGGCGACTCCGACGTAGCGCCTCACGCTACTCACGCTATACACCCAGGGCTGCGGTATACAGGAACAAGGTGCGGCCAAAGCCAACCAGCCAGGACAGTGTGCGCAGCCACGGGATGCCAAAAGCGTAGGTTACCGCGTAGGCGAGGCGGGCTATTCAAAACACCAGTACGGCACTGGCGGTGTGTGCACAGGTGGTCTGCGTCAGTGTGACCGCAAAGACGGCGGGCGCCACCATGGCCAGGGCCACGACGGCGTTGTTGACAGAGCGCTCTGGCCGACCTGCAACGCCAGTGAGTAGCAACCCCTCTCTGGCCCAGCCAAGGTGGGCAAGCCAACTTGCAACATGGCGGCCAGCACTTGTGCCAATACGGTCGCAAGGACCAAGACGCCGTACAACGACAAGTAAAAGAGTTCATTGCCCATACCAATTCCTTGTGTAAAAAAACTGGTGCAGTCGCCCATGTTGTAACCGGTCTCTGCACGCTGGCGTGCAGGCGTCAACATGTTCAGAAGGTGGGCGCACTACGCCCAAGACATGGGCAACAACGCAGCGGCTGAGTGTTGAGATCGTTCCGGCTTCTGCGCGCAGGTTTATCGAATGTGCCAAGGCTTTGCCAATGTGCATCGGCTGTAAGAAACAGTTACAAACTGTAAGTAGCTGAAGTGAAACTGCTGGTGCACATAACAGCGGGTACTGAACATCCAACCAAGGCCATGAGCTCGGATGTTCTTGGCTGGAGATGCCGTGCATGGGGTGCGGAGCCCGTTGTGGACAACTTCCACGGCATGGGAACAGGGGCGCTACAGGCACACCTTGAACAATTGCAACTGCATAACGTGGCGATTCATTTGTCAAACAATTCGTGCAATTTTCGGGGTATTGACGACCCCTATGTGGCGCAGCACGTCTTAAAATCGCCACCCACTGAGCTTGTAAGGCGGATCGCGGCGTGCGACAAGGCCTTGACTTACCAATTATTAAGTGCAGCTGTCAGAAGCGGTGGTATGCGTTCACTGTACGATCCATGTTCTGTATCCCCGTTCACCATTACAAAACCCCTATGACTACACCACACGTGACAACCCGGGCTGAACTCGAGGTCGAAGTAAGCCAAGCAATTGGCGCTTATCTGCAGTGTTTCTTGGCCAATGATATGGATGGTATCAATGCCAAAGTTGCGTATCCTCTCTCGCTTATCAGCGATGGCCATACCAGTTTGTGTAGTGAGTTTCCGATGTCGCCCAAACACATGATGGAAGAGACAGGCTGGCACACGACGGTCAACATCACGTCGGCGGTAGCGGGTGTCAATGGCAACAAAGCGCACGTCACCAGCTCAGGCACTAGGGTTAGGAAAGATGGCAGTGTCATAGAGAGCTACGATGTTTTTTACGCGTTAACTAAAACGTCTGGGAATTGGAAAATATTCTCAATGAGCCAAGTTGTTTATCCTGTGAGCGCGGATCAAAGCTAGTGCATTGGGCAGACGACGCGTTGCCATTGTCGGCTGCCAGCACGTGCACACACCAGACCGTTGACTGGGGCTGCTGTGACTGAGTTTTGGTGCTGTCTGCTGAGGTAGACAAGCCGCACCACGGCGCGCAAGAGGCCACAATTCAAGCGCAACAGACGGCGCATGTCCTCGTTGGCTTGCCGTCAAACCTGGCCGTATGTGCAAGCGCAAGTGTTTAAAACAGATGTGATTTAACACGCACGGCTGTGCTGACCAGCCATCGTCCAGTAAGCGTTTTTTATAGCGGGTGGCTTGGTTGCGTGTGAGTTAGGTCAAACAACATCTAAAAATCGGACTGTTGGCATTCAATCTCTTCAGGCATACATGCAGGGCTTTTCTTATTGGCGCTGTATGTGTTAATGCCTAGCTGTCGCATCCCGGATGATCATACGGACGTTTTATGAACAAATGAGGATGAGAAGCGTACCAGCCTTTCATGGCCC
>CALBWZ010000030.1 GCA_937893415.1 uncultured Comamonadaceae bacterium
GAGCATATATATCAATATTTATTTAAAAGTGACAGGGGTTGTTGACTCAGGAAATTTGGATTTTAGCCCCTCTCCGGGTAGCGGCAATGCGCAAGCGTACTGCAGGGGGCTACAGATTTGTATGCGGGACAACACGGGCTTCGGCGTTGGCCTGTATCAACAATCTATCTGTAAGTCTGTCAAACTACTCTTTTAAACCGCACTTTGGAATTTATTATGGCAATCCGCATCAACGATCTTATTCCCGATTTCACGGCTGACACCGATCAAGGGCCCATTGATTTCCACACCTGGTTGGGTGACGGGTGGTCAATTTTGTTTTCACATCCGAAAGATTTTACGCCTGTATGCACCACCGAGTTTGGAGCCGTTGCTCAGCTGGCTGACGAATGGGCCAAGCGCAATACCAAGGTCATTGGCGTGTCTGTGGACGGTGTGTTGGCACACAAAAAATGGAAAACCGATATCGAGACTTTTGCGGGAGCCAAGGCCGGGTTCCCCATTATTGCGGATGAAGATCTTGCTGTTTCTAAATTGTTTGATATGTTGCCGTCTGAGGCCTATTTACCGGACGGTCGCACTGCGGCAGACACCGCCACGGTTCGCTCCGTTTTCATCATTGGACCAGATAAAAAACTCAAACTATCGATGACTTACCCTATGTCAGTGGGTCGTAACTTTGCTGAAGTGCTGCGCGCGTTGGACGCCCTGCAACTAACGTTCAATGCGCCTCTGGCAACACCAGCCAATTGGGCCGTAGGGCAAGATGTGGTCGTGGCCCTGTCTTTAAACGATGACCAAGCCCGTGAAAAGTACGGCAGTATTGATATCAAGTTGCCGTATCTACGCATGGCGAAGGCACCACATTAAATACACACTTCTGAGCGCGGTAATCTGGTGATTTGAAGCGGTTCAACAACCAGTCTCCTGGCGGCTAGGCAGGACGCCTTGAAGAGGCTTGATTGATGGCAGTTGCCTAGACAGTTGGTTGTTCACTTTGTGAACAACCAATGAACCTGTGTGAGCTGACGGACAGCGAGCTTGGTCTTCACACTCTGTCAGCAATCATTTACCTGCTTCAGCTGGGCGATTCAATTATTAGCAGAAACTTGTTGCGCCATGTTGGTCACAATTTACCAAGCTGTTGTGAACTTGCTGAGACCACGTTGCGCGATATGTTGACCACTGCTACAGGGTCAGTTAGCGGGCTTAAAAAATGGCAAAAATGGTTGCGTTCGGTGTTATTGCCTATAAATTGTACGGCTTGCGAAACTAAAAAAATACAGTTGTCTGAGTCATAAAGTTGCAGTTTTTTTACATCTGCTGAGCCTACGGCAGGGCCGCGGCCATGTAGGTGGTTGCTAGATGACTGACACTGAGTCAGCGTCTAGCGACCTGCGGATTAAAGTCACCGTGCCACGGCATGCTTTTTGTACAGAATATGTGTCCTAAGCGATCCACTGTATCGTTTGGTTTCGGTTGCTGTTGTGCGTTCTGCACCACAAGGCATCGACAGAAGACTGCAAACACTCCCATTGATGCGCTGCGTTTACATTGCTTAAGTTGGTGTTGCACGTTCTTCTGCACATACCGTTTCCAACACAACTTTCAATACACGCACCATCTATGGGCTCCCAGTTTGCGACCTCTTTCAGTATGGCTATGAGGTCCTGTGTATGGCGAGTGCGTTGTATTTGATGCAATCAATTTTCTTTGCTAGGGTTGCCCATCAGCATGGATGTGCTGTCAGTTCCGACGATCGATCAACGTGTCAGTGGGGGGGGTGTGATGCTCCGGCCTAAGAGTTTGCGATAGTCCAAAGTTGTTGTCATTCAGTGAATTTTTTTCATTATTGATTGGTATAAACGGGTGTAGACGGCATGCACCAGCAGGCATAGCATCTAGTTGCGTTCTTTGAGAAATCTTAGATTGCATCACCCCTTGAGAGGCATCTTTGCCGCTCGCTGGAGAGGTAGCACCTTGTGCCTCTGACCATGCCCAGACCGT
>CALBWZ010000031.1 GCA_937893415.1 uncultured Comamonadaceae bacterium
CACCACGCATTGGCGGTGGGGTTATTCGGGTTGGCCAAATACACAATGGCGGGCTTGTGGATGCGCATGGCGTCCAGCATGGCGGGCACATTCAACTCAAAATGAGCGGTCAGCGGTACACCCACATACTGCAAACCTTGAAGCTTGGCGCTCAAGGCATACATCACAAAACCAGGCTCTGGCGAGACAATACTGGCCTGCTGACCTAAGCACGCCATGGCCAGCAAGCTGATCAGCTCATCAGAGCCATTGCCCAGCATCAAACCCATGCCGCTTGGCATGTCTACATAAGTTGACAGCGCCTGTTTTAAATCGTCTATACGTGTGCTTGGGTATCGGTTGACCGCAACTTGTCCCAACCGCTGACCCAGCGCTGCTTGTAGCTGCGCTGACAACACGTAAGGATTCTCCATCGCATCCAACTTAACCATGCCTGTCGCATCTTGAACGGCGTAAGCATGCATGCTTTTCACATCTTGGCGAACCACAGCCAAGGCCTGGCTGAGTCGGTCGCGGGGTATTTGAGGTAAGTTTTCCATCATGCTCAACAGGCGTAGGTACAGACCAATATTCAGGCTTTAGTGAGTTTGCGCGGCAGACACAGTTGACATGCGTTCTGTCATGGCTGCCCCATACGCATCGCGGCAGAGTCTGCGTGGGCCTGCAAGCCCTCGCCTGTTGCCAACACCCGCGCAATGCGACCTAAGGTTTGAGCACCCTCTCGGCTCACTTCAATCAGGCTGGTGCGTTTTTGAAAGTCATAAACCCCAAGCGGTGAGCTGAAGCGCGCCGTACCAGAAGTAGGTAGCACGTGGTTGGGGCCTGCACAGTAGTCGCCCAAGGACTCGCTGGTGTAGCCACCCAAGAAAATAGCCCCTGCATGCTTGAGCAACGGCTCCCAACGGTGGGCGTCATCGCTGGACACCTCCAGGTGCTCAGGCGCAATGCGGTTGCTGATGGCGCATGCTTCAGCCATATCGCGCGTAATAACCACCAAGCCTCTGTCGTTAATAGAGCGCTCAATAATGGCTTTACGCGATTGCGCGGGCAGCAACTCATGCATGGCAGCAATAACGGCTTGTGCGTAAGTGGCATCAGGCGTTAGCAACACACTTTGCGCCAACTCGTCGTGCTCAGCTTGACTGAACAAGTCCATGGCCACCCACTCTGGCGGCGTGCTCCCGTCGGCCAACACCAAAATTTCGCTGGGGCCTGCAATCATGTCAATACCCACCTGGCCAAAGACACGGCGCTTGGCGCTGGCAACGTAAGCGTTGCCTGGTCCGGTAATTTTGTCTACTTTAGCAATGGTTTGTGTGCCATAAGCCAACGCCGCAATAGCCTGCGCGCCGCCAATAGTGAAGGCACGGGTCACACCTGCCACGTGGGCCGCAGCCAATACCAAGGCATTGCGCTCACCTTTGGGAGTTGGCACCACCATGACAATATCTTGCACACCAGCAACGTGCGCTGGAATGGCATTCATCAGCAAACTGGAGGGGTAGGCAGCCTTGCCGCCTGGTACGTAAATACCAACTCTGTCAAGTGGCGTGACTTTCTGGCCCAGTAAATTGCCCTGCTCATCGGTGTACTGCCATGACTCACCACTGGCTGCTTTTTGCGCTTGGTGGTAGCTGCGTATACGGTCTGCCGCGGCCGTTAAGGCATCGCGCTGGTCATTGGGTAGGCCTGCAAAAGCTTTGGCCATATCGGCTTGGCTGATTTCAAGCTCTGCCATGTTGGCTACTTGCAAGCCATCAAACTTGGCGGTGCAGTCAAGCACCGCTTGGTCACCTCGGGCGCGCACATCGGCAATGATCTCGCTCACGCGTGATTCTATGGCCAGGTCGGTTTCACCTGACCACTGCAACCGCTTATCGAAACGCTCTTCGAAATCGGCGTCTGTGGTGCGCAATACGGGAATATTTAAAACTGTAGTCATGTCAGGTCAATCTTTAGGGACGAGACGCAACGGCTTGGTCAATGGCGCTGAGTATCGGCTGCAACGCTGCGCGTTTGAGCTTTAAGCTGGCTGGATTGACCACCAGCCTCGCACTGATGTCCACGATATGCTCGACCTCGACCAAATGGTTTGCTTTCAGTGTGTTGCCTGTGGAGACCAAATCCACGATGGCGTCTGCCAAGCCCGTTAAAGGGGCCAACTCCATAGACCCATACAGCTTGATGAGGTCTACATGAACACCTTTTTTGGCAAAGAACTCACGCGCGGCATGCACATATTTGGTAGCCACTCGCAAACGCGAGCCTTTTTTAACGGCGCTGTCGTAATCAAAGTCTGCGCGCACGGCCACGCTTAAGCGGCACTGCGCAATTCGCAGGTCTATAGGCTGGTACAAGTCGTTGCCACCGGTTTCAGCTTGGTGCTCAATAAGGGTATCCAAACCCACCACACCCAGATCTGCACCCCCTTGTGCCACGTAAGTTGGCACGTCACTGGCGCGCACCAACACCACTTGCACATCGCCGCGTGAGGTGGGCAGTATCAACTTACGCGAGGTATTCGGATCTTCAAGCACTCGTATGCCTGCGGCTTTTATCAGCGGCAGGGTCTCGTCAAAAATGCGTCCTTTGGACAGGGCCAGCGTAATCAATGTGTTGCCTTCAGTTTGACTTGGCAGACACACGTTGAATGTGTGCCCCCAAGCTTTGCAATTTCACTTCCATGCGGTCATAACCGCGGTCTAAATGATAGACACGCTCGACAGTGGTCTCGCCATCGGCCACCAAGGCGGCGATGACCAAACTGGCTGAAGCGCGCAAGTCTGTGGCCATCACGTGGGCACCAGATAACGTGGCACCGCCATCAATAACTGCCGTTTTACCCTCTACCGTAATGCGTGCACCTAAGCGCTGCATCTCTTGCACGTGCATGTAACGGTTTTCAAATATGGTTTCAACCACAGTAGAGCTGCCAGGTGCCACCACATTTAAAGCCATAAACTGGGCTTGCATATCGGTTGGAAAACCCGGGTACTCGGTGGTGCGAAACGACTGTGCCTTGAGCGAGCCTGCACCCGCACTTTTGACGTGCAAACCAGTCTCAGTTGACTCAACGCTCACACCAGCTTCGCGCAATTTGTCTATGACTGCATCCAGGTGTTCAGATCTGGCGTTGTGCAAGTGCACATCACCACCTGCCACCGCTACTGCACATAAAAAGGTCCCCGTCTCAATTCTATCGGCGACCACCGCATGGGTGCAGCCGTTCAAGACAGCCACACCTTCAATACGTATTCGGCTGGTACCGTGTCCCTCAATACGCGCACCCATCTTGATGAGCATTTCGGCCAGGTCGGTGATCTCAGGCTCCTGTGCGGCATTTTCTAGCACGGTCACACCATCGGCTAGCGCGGCAGCCATCATGAAGTTTTCGGTGCCAGTCACAGTCACCATATCGGTTGTGATGTGTGCGCCAGTCAACCGTGTTTGCCCGGCGGGTAAAGACGCTTCGATATAACCGTGCGCCACCTCAATAACTGCACCCATAGCTTCCAAGCCCTTGATGTGCTGATCGACAGGACGAGAACCAATTGCGCAGCCCCCTGGCAGTGACACGCGGGCCTTGCCAAATCGCGCTAGCAACGGGCCCAATACCAAAATAGATGCCCGCATGGTTTTGACCAAGTCATAATGCGCCTCGGTTTTATCCAGCCCGCCAGCATGCAGGGTCAATGCGTTGTTAGAGGCCACATCGTCTTGCACGTGGACGCCCATGCTGGCAATGAGCTTGAGCATGGTGCGAAC
>CALBWZ010000032.1 GCA_937893415.1 uncultured Comamonadaceae bacterium
GTGCCCATGGCGGGAATCGGACCCGCGACCTCTCCCTTACCAAGGGAGTGCTCTGCCACTGAGCCACATGGGCAATTGACCAACGCATCATGCGCAAGTCTTAACCTTTAATTCACTGCAATAAATGACTCTACAACCCATTGGTGGAGCGGGAGACGGGGATCGAACCCGCATCATTAGCTTGGAAGGCTAGGGTTCTACCATTGAACTACTCCCGCAAGCCGTCTTTGAACGTCAACCACCAGTTACGGTTAATTGAAGTACCAAGGGCAACATACGCGGACCTAAAAAGCCTCACCGACCAGTTGTGCACCTATCAGCAGAACCGTTGGTGGAGAGGGTTGGATTCGAACCAACGTAGGCGTTAACCAGCAGATTTACAATCTGCCTCCTTTAACCACTCGGACACCCCTCCTCAACGAACCTAGAATTATGCCATGGTTTTAAGGCCATTGGCTAGCAGCCTACATTTTTACAGTTCAGTTCTTCATTGCTTTGCACCCTGCACAACTGCGAACAACTGCGCGCAGCACAACAGCAGACGTTCACCAAATAATGGGCGGGTTTGTTGTTGAGGCCAACGCCGCGTTGATTCGACTGAACACCCGACTTCCCAAAAAAGGACTGGGCCCGCGCGAGGCTGACAGCGGCGAAGGGTGGTTGCTGGTGAACACCACGGCTTGGCTGCGCGGCTGTTTCTGCCCTTGTTGCGCTTGAATAAGCACTTGCTTACTTTGTGCATGTACACCCCACAGCACAAACACGCAAGGCGAGGACCGCTGCGCCACTTCCACAATAATGCGGTCTGTCAGCACCTCCCAGCCCCACGATGCGTGGCTTGCTGGCTCGCTGTCACGCACTGTCAAGCAGGTGTTTAGCAACAGCACGCCCTGCTCGGCCCAGTCATCTAGGCTGCCGCCAAGCCTTGGCGACGCTGGCGAAGCATGGGCATCTGCGTGCAACTCTTTGTACATATTGCGCAGCGATGGGGGTATTTTGATGCCGGGCGACACCGAAAACGCCAATCCGTTGGCCTGCCCAGCTTGGTGGTAAGGGTCTTGCCCGACAACCAGCACGCTCACCGCATCAAGCGGCGTCAGCAGCAAGCTGCGCAAGGGCTGTGGCGGATAGACGTGCTGACCAACAACTAGGTCTTGCTGCAACAATGCCAGCAGCTTTTGTCCGACATCTTCGGTGAAAAATGACGTGACAACCGCACGCCAACTGCTGTGCACAGGCCACTTGCGCCAGTCTGTGATGGACAGACAGCCGGGCGCGTTTCCAAATAGGTCTGCTGTCATGTGCTTTTTTTAATCAGTGGCCTATGTGTTCATGGTGCGCAGTCAGTCACAGTGTGCCAGCGCTGCAACACACGGTCGGCATACGTTACCAAACGCTCCAAATGAGCCGCAGCGTCGCTGTCGACTTGCCACAGCGCGTGTAGCGTTGACGTGAGCTCGTCTTGCGCCCCCACCAGCGGCGACACAGAAGGCGGCACCTGAACCGCCGGCCCGAGGCAAGGCAAAGCCAGCAAGACGCGCCGCGTCAGGGCCGCCCAAACATGGGCGCTCGGTGTTGCCACCTGCTCAAAGACGAGCAGCGCGCTGGCCAATGTGGGTTGGTATGCGTGCTTGTGCTGCGCATGTCCCCCGCTGGTTGCTTGACCAAGATGTGAAGCCGACAGCGCTTGCGCCAGCCACAGCTGCGCCCGCCACAACGCAAGCTGTTGCAGGCTCACACTTGGCAGCAACTCTGGCGTTTGCCCCACTTGCGCGGCCACTTTGTCTGCACTGGCAAGAGCCTTGGTCAATGCAGCGCCGGCTTGATCAGGCGCAACCCACAACGCGGCCCCCGCTTGCACCCGCGCCAGCTGCCACGTTGCAAACACCTCATCGCGCACATGTAACCGATCTAGCGCTCCAGGCCTATCAGAGGCCTCAGACACTTGATGCAGCTCATGCAAGGCTTGCGTCAATTGATTGGCCAATACTTGAAGCGTCCCGTACACCGCCTGTTGTTCATCGGTGTCTGAAGAAACAGTCCGTGGCGCACGCAAACCCTCGTGACCTGCCGTTGCGCCAGGCCACAACACCGCACACACCAAACCACTGCGCTCGTGCAGCAAAGCGCCCAAAGCGGTATTCGTCCAATTGCTGACCACCGGCAACCACTTGCGTACGGGCGCACGCGCTGATTGCAACAGCGATAAAGCCCGGGCATAGTGGTCGCTGGCTTGTTGATAGGGCCCTATGTGACCCGTCAACATACTGAGCTGTTGATAGGCAGCCGCTACATTGTTGTGTAGCAACACCCGCAAGCTGTTGTTGGGCCGCGCAACACGGCTAAGCGCTTGTTGCATGCAGTCAATACCGGCCTGCACGCTCTCGCTGCTGCGCGTGCGTGTACCCAATTCAAGCCACACGCCACCGAGCTCAGCCAGCAACTGAACGCGAACAAACCCATTTGCTACAGCTGGACGATTGGCTTGCGCATGCGCCCAGCCCAAGGTGTGCGGCGCGCTCAGCGCCAAGCCATAACAGGCTATGGATTGCTCCAGGTGTTTGGTGCTGTGGTCAAACTGCTGTTGCGCATCCAGTTGCCCTCTCTGTCGTGGGCGCTTGGCGGGTTGGGCCCGACTCCATAAGGCGTGAGCTCGACCCAAAGCAGCTTGCGTGTGCGACCAATCTACCGCGGAAAACGCGAGGCTGCGATTGGTGAGCGCCCGCATAAACGCCTCAACACTGTGCTGGAACTTGCCTTGCTGCGCTTGACTGCTACCGCCGTGCTGCGCCAGCCACAACAAGGCATTGCCCAAACCGTGGTGCGCGCCAGACTGGTCGGCATCTAAACCGACGAATGAGCCGTTGAATGCGTTGTCACTTGGCGCTTGCAACGCGGCTTCAAAGTGTTGGACAGCCAGCACCATTTGCACTTTGTCAGAGCGCAATGTAGCCACTGCTGCGAGTGTCTCCCCCATCAGCGCTGGCACTTGCGAGGCGACATAGGACGCCACCACATGGTGCTCGGGGGGTGGCGGCTTGGCTTGCAAGGTATCCAATATGCGTGCGGCCAACATCAGCACACCTTGATCGGCAACGGCTCGCCCCAACAGTTGAGTTGTTCGCCCACGTGACAAACGCGCCAACAAGCCTGTGACACTGGTGGCAGGGAACATGCGCACAACGTGCTCATAGCCGCTCACACTTTGGCGCAACCAAGTCAAGCTGGCCGTGCTGTGAAGATGCAAGGTCTGTTGTGCCTCCAGCGCTGGCGCACCACCCAACAAGTCGTCATCAGAACCAGCCATCACCTGCCCAAGGTCAGCCCCGTCATGTGCACAGCGCAAACGCCATAAAGCTTCGAAAGCTTGTGCACAATGCAGATGCAACAGACCCCAAGCTAGCCTGTCGCGCACACGCAATGCGGCAATACCGGTGCGCATCAAGGTGTCTGCGCACAACAGCAACGACGGTACATCTGGGCCACGCACGCCCTTCAGCAAGTGGGCCTGCGCCAACAATGTGGCGGCGCGCGCATGCCACAACGGATCAGCCATTGACCGCGTTTGCAACGACCAGGCCTGAATGGCCGCAATGGCTTGTGAAGTAAAAGCCGCATCACATTGCATCAGCGACAGCCACGCCTGCGCCATCAAGGCACGTAAAGGCGCGTTGTGAGCCACACCATCGCCACCCACCAACGCCTCGCACTGCAGCAGTGCACCCAACAACTCAGGCGACCATGTAACGGCACGTTTTGCGCGCATACATT
>CALBWZ010000033.1 GCA_937893415.1 uncultured Comamonadaceae bacterium
GGCTATTTTGTCGGGCGGGGTGCGCAGTGCATCTGCTGTAGCCAAAGGCGATGTAACTTGCCTTGAAATAACAACCGACGTGCTCAAGCGCATGTTGGCCCAAGAGCCAGGCCTAATTGCACCCACGTTTCAAGCCCTGTTGTTGCAGCTCTACATGCGCAACGCTATAGCGGGCAAGAATGGTATGTTTCACTTGTGAAGCGCTTTGACGGCGCTGGCTTGCCTTAAAATACAGTTTAATTTCAAAGCCGCTTGTGCGGCGCACATGCGAATCGGCCTAAGGTGCCAGCTGCCTTGGTTCTATTCGTGTACATCAAGGCCGAACAGTGACCACGCCATTGCGCTACTTTCAAGGCTCTAACGCCTTGAGCAACTTCTCTCAGCTACAGCTGCTCGCTCAACTCAAATCTCTACAGCCCGGTGTTCAATCGTTTCAAGCTGTTCATCAGTTTGTTGCCAGTGGCGTTGTCGCCAGCGATACCAACAAACTGCAAGCCCTGTTGCTTCCCACGAGTGGCGTGGTGTCAGACATGCAGAACGCCAAGCACACGATGGATGTGTGGGTGTGCCCCCGTTTGGGAACCTTGTCAGCGTGGGCATCTAAAGCCACTGACATCGCTCGCAACTGCGGCATTGGCTTGCTGCGGTTAGAAAGAGTCACCCATTGGCGCTTGGTGTTCAAGCGCGCAACCAAGCTCACCGTCGAGCACCATGAAGCCGTGTTGGCCCTGCTGCACGACCGCATGACGCAAACCGTGTTGGACACACAAGATGGCGTAGCCCAGCTATTTGCCAACAAAGACAGCATACCTATGGCTGTTATTGATGTATTGGGCAATGGACAGGCGGCACTTCAGCAAGCCAACACCATGTATGGTTTGGCTTTGTCAGCCGCTGAGGTGGATTACCTTGAGTCTGCGTACCTGCGCCTTGCTCGTAACCCCACCGATGTGGAGTTGATGATGTTTGCCCAGGCCAACAGTGAGCACTGCCGACACAAAATATTCAACTCTCAATTCACCATAGACGGCGAACAACAAGACAGCACCTTGTTTGACATGATTCGCAATACCCACCGGCTTCAACCGAATCACACTGTGGTGGCTTATTCAGACAACGCTGCCGTGATGCAAGGTCATGCAGTCAGTGCTTTTGCGCCAGAGCAAGCTGCCCAGCCCAGCACATACAAGCACACAGACGCCGTGCGGCATGTCCTGATGAAGGTTGAAACACACAACCACCCCACAGCCATTAGTCCTTTTGAAGGTGCGGCAACGGGAGCTGGCGGAGAAATACGCGACGAGGGTGCAACCGGTCGTGGCTCTGCGCCCAAGGCTGGCCTCACAGGCTTTACAGTTTCGGCCTTGCGATGGCCCAACCTGGATTGCGCCGTGGCCCCGTCTGTGGGTATGGGTGATTTGCCTCAACCGCCACAGCATATGGCCAGCGCGTTGGACATCATGTTGCAAGGCCCACTAGGCGCTGCGGCGTTTAACAACGAATTTGGTCGGCCCAATTTAACAGGCTACTTTCGCAGTTACGAGCAAGTGGTGACAAGTGACAAAGACACGGTACACCGTGGCTTTCATAAGCCCATCATGATTGCGGGTGGTTTAGGCGTTATTGACCAAGCCTTGACACACAAAATTCAATTCCCTGCTGGTACTTTGCTGGTACAACTTGGCGGCCCCGGTATGCGTATTGGCATGGGTGGTGGGGCAGCAAGCTCTATGGCCAGTGGCAGCAACAATGCAGCGCTTGACTTTGACTCTGTGCAGCGCGGCAACCCAGAGATTGAACGCCGAGCACAAGAAGTGATCAACCACTGCTGGCGCATGGGCCAAGCCAATCCCATTTTGGCTATTCACGATGTAGGCGCTGGCGGCTTGTCCAACGCGTTTCCTGAACTGACCAATGACGCAGGGCGGGGCGCATTTTTTGACTTATCAGCCATTCCGCTAGAAGAGTCTGGCATGGCGGCCAAGGAGATGTGGTGTAACGAAAGCCAGGAACGTTATGTTTTGGCCATAGCGCCACAGTCTTGGGCTGCATTGCAAGCCATGGCACAGCGTGAGCGCTGTCCTGCTGCTGTGGTGGGTGTGGCCACCGAACACCGCCAACTGGTGGTGGCCGACGAGCGCCTGCCGATTGACGGCACAGACACACTAACAAGGGTTCCACCGCTTGTTGGTCGCGCCGTAGATCTGCCCATGGATGTGTTGCTGGGCAACATGCCACCTTTGTCGCGGGATGTGACCAGTATCACGCGCAGCTTCAGCCCTATGGTGCTAGATGACATCCAGTTAGAGCAAGCTGTGATTGCTGTCTTGGGCGCGCCGTCTGTTGCTTCCAAGCGGTTCCTCATCACAATCGGTGACCGAACTGTTGGTGGCTTGACACATAGAGATCAAATGGTTGGGCCGTGGCAAGTGCCAGTGGCCGACTGTGCCGTGACCCTTGCTGACTTCAAAGGCTTTGCAGGCGAGGTCATGGCCTTGGGCGAGCGCAGCCCAATTGCCTCACTTAATGCACCTGCAAGCGGTCGCATGGCTGTGGCTGAAGCGGTTCTCAATGCACTGGCTGCACCCATAGATCTTGAAAAAATCAAACTATCGGCCAATTGGATGGCCGCTTGTGGTGAAGCCTATGAAGACGCCGCCTTGTACCATACCGTGCAGGCGGTTGGGATGGCCTTGTGTCCCGCGTTGAATGTATCCATTCCTGTGGGTAAGGATAGCTTGTCTATGCGCACACAGTGGCAAGATGACAAGCAACAAGACCACAAGGTGGTCTCGCCCGTTAGTTTAATTGTGACGGCATTTGCCTCAATTGATGACGTACGCACAACGCTAACGCCACAACTCAACCGCGATGAAGTCGATACGAGCCTGTTGCTGGTAGACCTGGGCCGTGGCCGTATGCGGATGGGGGCCAGCATGCTGGCCCAAGTTCTCAACCAAACCGGGGACATCACGCCAGATCTAGACGACGCAAACGACCTGGTCGCGACTGTTCATGCCGTCAACGCCATGCGTGACGAGGGCTTGCTGATGGCTTACCACGACCGCAGCGACGGCGGCCTGCTGGCAACCGTGTGTGAGATGGCATTTGCTGGCAACGTGGGTGTGGCGCTCAACATTGACATGCTGCTGCTTGAAGGCGACGGTATTGGCGACAGCAAAATGGATGTTGGTGACAGCAAAAACTGGGCGCAGCAAGTCAGTGCGCGTCGTCAAGAACAATCCATTAAGGCCCTGTTTAACGAAGAGTTGGGCGTGGTGTTGCAAGTGGCAACGCATCACCGCGACCAAGCATTTGCAATATTGCGTCAGCATGGCTTGTCTGCGTGCAGCCACGTGGTGGGTAAAACACGACCAGACAGTGCTGCCATGCCAGTCGGTAAAGGCCGCGTGCAAGTGTGGCGAGACACACAATCTATTTTTGATGCCTCGCTGCCAGATCTTCACGCCTTATGGGACAGCGTGAGTTGGCAGATATGCCGTTTGCGCGACAACCCGCAAGGTGCTGATACCGAACACGCCGGTATTGGCTTGTCCAACGACCCTGGTTTGCATGTATTCATACCTGCCCAGCCACCAACAAAAGCGGTTGCAGCGCCTGCCGTTCATACCAAGCGCCCCCGTGTGGCGGTTTTGCGCGAACAGGGCGTGAACTCGCATGTTGAGATGGCCTACAGCGTTGACATGGGTGGTTTTGAAGCGGTTGACGTTCACATGAGCGACTTGCAAGCTGGGCGAGCCAGACTCGCTGACTTCCAGGGTTTGGTGGCGTGTGGCGGTTTTAGCTACGGCGACACATTGGGTGCAGGCATTGGCTGGGCACGAAGCATTGTGTTTAATGAGGCATTGGCCGCGCAGTTCCAACAGTTTTTCCATCGCGACACCACTTTCGGATTAGGCGTGTGCAACGGCTGCCAAATGTTTGCCGAATTGGCCCCAATGATTCCTGGCGCGCAGGCATGGCCACGTTTTACCACCAACCAGAGTCAGCGTTTTGAAGCACGTCTCAATATGGTCGAGGTGCTGCCATCACCCAGTGTGTTTTTAAGCAGCCTGCAAGGTGCGCGTTTGCCCATAGCTGTGGCACACGGCGAGGGCTTTGCAAACTTTGAGCACCGCGGGCAAGCTGACACTGTAGTGGCAGCCATGCGTTTTGTGGACAACAGTGGTCTTGCCACAGAGCAATACCCTGCAAACCCCAATGGCAGCCAAGGTGGCTTGACGGCAGTTACAACCCCAGATGGTCGCTTTACCGCCATGATGCCGCATCCAGAACGTGTGTTTAGAAACGTTCAAATGAGCTGGACAGACGGCGATATCAGCGCTGCCAGCCCATGGGCAGACTTGTGGAAAAATGCAAGGCATTGGCTGGGGTAAAGCCCTTCTAACGGCTCATTAGGGTCTTTGTAAGGCCTTCACATAACCTGTACTTAAGGTCCAGCACCTTACAACCTCTGAGTGACTCCTGTGCATTTACACGACTGGTTCAAAAAATGAGCAACAACACTGTGTTTGTTTTGGTACACGGCGCTTGGCATGGCGCTTGGTGTTGGCAGCGTGTGCAGCCTTTACTGACCCAAGCTGGTGTTGCCAACCACGCCGTGTGCCTCACTGGTGTCGGTGAGCGAGCCCATTGTTTAAGTGCTGGTATCCGTTTGTCCACGCACGTACAAGATGTGGTGTCGACAGTAGTGGCCAATGAATGGCAACGTGTGGTGTTGGTTGGCCACAGCTACGCCGGTATGGTCATCACGCAAGCGGCTTACGACCTGAACTCGCTCATGCCCAATGTTGTGCAGTCGTTGATTTACCTTGACGCGCACGTTCCATGTAACGGCGAGAGTTGGGCTAGCCTTTTAGAGCCGCAGGTGAAGGCATTGCGCATCAAAGAAGCCAGAATTGCTGGGGGTGGGGTGTTTTTACCGCCACCAGATGCCAGCGTTTTTGGATTGTTTGGTGCTGATAGAGAGTGGGTGAACCGCCGCCAAACACCGCACCCGTTTGGCGTGTACCAAGACAAAGTTGATATAGAAGACGAGGTCTTGGCGGCCTTGCCAAAAACCTACATTGACTGCGTCAGTCCGGCCTTGCCATCGCTACAGATAAGCCGCGAGCGGGTTCAAGCGGCCATGTCCGCACAGACAACAAAAAACGCCACAGACTTTGATAAGTCGTGGCGTCGTTTTGAGATGGCTTGTGGACACGACCCTATGGTCGATCAGCCACAAGCGCTGGTCAAACTGCTGCTAGCCGCTTACTGAATAGTGGCCTTGGCTCGCAAGTCGTTTTGGAAGGTATTCATCCGCGTTGTTTTGAGTTGCTCCGCCACTTGGTCACGCACCTGCTCTAAGGGCGGCAGGTCTCTCTTGCGGGTTTCGATCAAACGAATCACGTGAAAACCAAACTGGGTTTGTACAGGCTTGCTGGTTTCATTGACCTGTAGTGCAACCATGGCCGCACCAAATTCTGGCACGTAGCCACTGGCATTGGCCCAGCCTAAGTCACCACCTTGTGCGCCTGATCCTGTGTCTTTAGACAGCTTTTTGGCTAGGGTCGCAAAGTCTCCCCCTTTGGCCAATTTGTCTACAACGTCGTTGGCCTGCGCCAGCGTTTCAACCAATATGTGGCTTGCACGGTGCTCTTGGGCCATATCGCTGTCGGCAATACGCTTGTATTCAGCGGCTACCACGGCGTCAGTGATGGGGTTTTTGGCTTCAAAGTCGGCCAACAAAGCGCGAATCAAAATGCTTTCACGCGCCAAGCTCATCTGGTCTTGATAGGTTTGCGTGGTGTTTAGACCCAACGCCGTCGCGGCTTGCAGCAACACCTCGCGGTTGATGACTTCGTCGCGAATTTGGGCCAATACCTGCTCAGTAACTGGCTGGCCTGACGCGGCCATTTGACGTTCCATGATCTGTACGCGGGCACTGGGTACAGACTTGCCGTTTACGATGGCAAGATTTTGTGCCCAAGCGGGACTGGCAATAACACAGGCAGCAACAACGCTAGACGTGCACAACACGCGCGACAATGGGAGCAACAATTTCAAATTAGACATATCAAGACAATGAGGGTGATTGGTTAAAAGGAATTCACGGTTGACGGTTGGTATCAACGGGGGGGGTGATGAGATTTCGATGGCCAAAGCGTGCAAGCCTGCATCCACAAAGGTTTGCAACGCTTCATACACAAGCCGATGTTGGGCAACCCGCGATTGACCGATAAATTGGGGGCTGTGCAAGCGCACTCTGAAGTGCGTGCCCCAGCCTACATCGTTCGCACCTGCATGGCCAGCGTGAGAGGCGCTTTCGTCTATAACTTCGAGCGGTTCAGCAGCCAAATGGGTGAGTAATGCCTGACGTATGGCCTCAGCTGTGATGGGCAATGCCTCGTTCATGAAGGCTCCTGGTCTGTATTGGGCGGGTCTTCGCGCAGGTGCTTAGCAATATAAAGGCCTTGGCCCACTATGAATATGATTGGAAAAGCGTAGCCCCAAATTTTAAACTCTACCCATTGGTCTAGCGAGTAATACATGGTCACAAATGCATTCAGCACGCCCATGGCAACAAAGTACGCTGCCCATATTAAAGCCAAGTTGTGCCACACATTGGTGGGTAATTTCAGTTGTGTACCCAACATCAGTTGCAGCAAGTTGCGCTTGTAGCCTATCAAGGCCACTGTCAAAACGATGGCCAATGCCCCATACAAAACGGTGGGCTTCCACTGTATAAAGCGCTGGTCTTGTAATACCAAGGTCAAAGTACCAAATACCACAATCAAGCCCAATGTGGCTTTTTGAACCGTGGCCACTTTGCCGTCAATTTTGTAGAGCAGGGCGGTTTGTATAGCCGTGGCAGCCATCAGGGCAGCGGTGGCTGTGTAAATATCACCTAATTTGTAGGCTACGACAAACAGGGCGATAGGAAAGAAGTCTAAAAGTAAGCGCATAGAGGAATTATCTACTGTGAATCAATGGGTTAAGCGGGACGTGATTTATGACGAGCAGCTCAGTGACAAACCAGCTGCCCAAGCCGGCGGTAAGCTGGCCCACTCGTTGAAGGCATGGTGCTCTTCAAAAGGCGTATCCAACACAGTCTTTAAGTGATTTAGAACAGACCAGTCGCCTGACTGCGCCGCGGTTATGGCATCTTGAGCCAAGTGGTTGCGCAGCACAAACTTGGGATTGGTGGTCTTGATACGATGTCCCCAACGCAACTGTTCTGGCTCAGTCAATAGCTGTAAGCGCTCAATGTAGCGTGACCACCA
>CALBWZ010000034.1 GCA_937893415.1 uncultured Comamonadaceae bacterium
ACGCTATGACCACAGACGGGTCAATGCCAGTAATTTCGCCAACCTGCCCCACATCGTGCTCAGTGGTTTTATCAATTGGGTCGGTCAAACGCAATTTACGCGCCCTGATCAGACCGCCATCGCGTCCAGTCAGACCCACGGCTTTGCCACCCGCTTGGTTGATAAGACCCACAATATCTTGCTGCACCTGGCCAGCCAAGACCCACTCCACCACTTCCATGGTCTCGGCATCGGTCACGCGCATCCCGTGGACAAATTTGCCCTCTTTGCCCAAGCGCTTCAACAGGGTTTCGATTTGTGGCCCACCCCCATGAACCACCACAGGGTTAATGCCCACCAGCTTGAGCAGCACCACATCAGCGGCAAATGCGGCTTGCAGTGCGGGGTCAGTCATGGCGTTGCCGCCGTACTTGATCACCATGGTTTTGCCGTGAAACTTGCGGATATACGGCAAGGCTTTGGCCAAAATATCAGCCTGGTCGTGTGCAGCAATATTAGACATAACGTGTCATCGGTATCGGGTTGAGAAAACTAATCTAGGACAGTTGATAATTGTGCCGTAGTTTGCAAGCCAACCAGGATGCAGTGCATATTCTAGAAATACCCATCATGACCGATGTAAACACCCAATTCGAACAAGCCAGCGAAGACGCCAAAAACTTGTCCGAAAAGCCAGACAACCAAACCCTGCTGCGTATTTACGCGCTCTATAAACAGGGCAGTGAGGGAGATATCACACGCGACAAACCCAGCATGACCGATATGGTCGGTTTTGCCAAGTGGAGCGCATGGAACAAGCTCAAAGGCACTGGACAAGACGAAGCCAAACAAAACTTTATTGACTTGATTGAGTCACTGAAAGATTAATTGGCGACGGCGCTGCGTCAGCCCCACAACGCAACCCAGTGCGGCTACTGCGCCAACTCCACTTGCACCAGGCAGTCGTAAAAAGTCGGCGCACGCCCCATGTCGGTCAAAGCCTGACCCGTCACGTCATTGACGTTGGTCCCACGCACACCCAGCTTGCGCCACCACACGCCCAAACCATTCACGACGCTGGGGCGGGCGCGCTTGCTGATGCGGGCGACACAGTGGTAGCTGCCCCTGTCATTGAACACGCGCACCATATCACCATCGGCAATGCCGCGCGGCTGCGCGTCGCTTGTGTCCATTTCGAGAATGGGCTCCCCTTCAATGTCACGCAAGCTTTTGACGTTGACAAAGGTCGAGTTCAAAAAGTTGCGTGCTGGTGGCGAAATCATGGCCAGCGGAAACGCGGCGCTAGAGCCAAGCAACTCGTAGTTGGGCACATAGTCAGGCACGGGGTCTTGCCCGATGGCACTTAAGCGCTCGCAGACCAACTCACAACGGCCTGATTCAGTCGGAAAGCCGCCGTTTGCAAACGGGGCAAGCGCCACGTTGAGTGGCGCAAAACCATCGCGCCACAACGCCTCGTAATCAATATCGGTTGGCAAAAATGCTTGCTTGCAAATAACCTCGTCGCTGTCAGAAAAGCACGCTTCAACAAAACCCATGCGTGTGGCCAGTTCACGGAATATGTCGGTATTGCTTTTCACGCCGTCGACTGGTGCGATGGCTGGCCGGTTGAGCATCACATCGGTATGGCCATAGCTGGCGTGTATGTCCCAGTGCTCTAACTGCGTCGTGGCTGGCAGTATGTAGTCGGCGTAGTCAGCCGTGTCGGTTTGGAAGTGCTCCAACACCACGGTAAACAAATCGTCTCTGGCGAAGCCTTTCACCACTTGCCCGGCATCTGGCGCAATGGCAACTGGGTTGCTGTTGTACACCACCACAGCGGCAATTGAAGGGCCAAACTCTGCGCTGGCAGGTCTGTTTAAGTCATTCCCAATCGTCGACATGTTGATGATGCGTGAGGGCTTGTCGCCCAACACAGGTCGGCGCAAGTCTGGGCGCTCAAGTGCGTTTTTTTGTTTGGGGTAAAACCCGCTACTGGACAGCAACAGACCGCCAGCGCCATCTCGCCAAGCCCCAATCAAAGCAGGCAAGCAAGCCACCGCTCGCACAGCGTTGCCGCCGCCTCGCGTGCGTTGCATGCCGTAATTCAAGCGTATGGCGGCTGGTTTGGTATGGGCGTAATCGTGGGCCAATTGCACAATTTGTTGAACCTCGATGCCGCACACTGTTGCGGCGCGGTCTGGCGGCCATGCCAAGGCACGCGCTTTGAGTTGCTCAAAGCCCAGCGTGTGCTGCGCTATGTAAGCGTGGTCTAACCAATCGTTGACAATGAGTTGGTGCATCAAGGCCAGAGCCAAAGCTGCATCTGTGCCCGGCAGCAAGGCAATGTGCTCGTGGCATTTTTCTGCCGTTTCGGTACGGCGCGGATCAATGCACACCAAGCGCGCGCCATCGCGCTTGGCGTGCTGCACATGCCGCCAAAAATGCAGGTTGCTGGCAATGGCGTTGCTGCCCCAAATAATGATGAGCTTGGACTGGGCAAACGCCTCCATGCGCATGCCGACAGGGGCACCGTAGGTGTGTGTCAATGCCGTACCACCCGCGGAAGAGCAGATGGTTCTGTCCAATTTCGAGGCACCTAGG